>NZ_JBFRVM010000037.1:24144-103118 GCF_041475145.1 Vibrio sp. 10N.222.49.A3 | reverse complement strand
TGCTGGTGCGGATCACAATAACCTATTAGCTTTCTTAGCACTTTGAGATAGGAGCCTAACCTGTGCTTTTTGTCCGATATAAAACATTGTTCTACGTTTCAGCCTCAATTAAACTGTTTTTATATACAGTAATTTTAGGCTTTATTATGTCTATCCGTAATTTAAAAGATGGTTCTACCAAACCTTGGCTCTGCGAATGTTACCCGAATGGGCGAACGGGGAAACGTGTTCGTAAAAAGTTTACGACTAGGGGAGAAGCAAAGGCTTTTGAGCTTCACACGATGAAGGAGATTGACGATAAGCCATGGATGGGAAGTAAACCCGATCACCGTAGAATGAGCGAACTGTTAGACGCTTGGTGGACCATACACGGTCATACGTTGAAATCGGGTAAACAAGCTCGGGAGCTAATAGCTAAGACAATTGAAGAATTAGGGAATCCAATTGCCTCCCACCTTAAAGAACGAGACTATTTAGACTATCGTGCAGCGCGAATACCCTACCGTGGCAAAAATAAATCTATTAAGATTTCACCAACAACACATAACACGGAATTGATTTATCTAAAGGGAATGTTCAAGAAACTAATTAAGTACAATCAATGGAAATACCCCAATCCACTTGAAGCTATCGAAACAATCAAAACAATCAAAACAATCAAAACAAGTGAGAAGAAACGAAACTAGCATATCTAACCAAGCCACAAATTGAAGAGTTCTTAGTTAACCTGAAAAATTTCAACCGAGTCATTACAGTCTCGATTCCACAGCTCATTGTAATTTCTAAGATTTGCTTAGCCACCGGTGCCCGTATAAGTGAAGCTCTAACTCTTACCCGTTCACAGGTAGCTGAATTTAAACTGACTTACACCGAGACAAAAGGTAAGAGGAATCGAAGTATGCCCATCTCACCGGCTTTATATCAAGAGATCTTAGATATCGCGGTGAGCAACCATAAAATTTTTAACACGAGTTACAAGGACGCCTGGCGCTACATTAAAAGAGCTTTACCAGAGCACGTACCGAGTGGGCAAGCGACGCCTGTTCTACGACATACATTTGCTTCGCATTTTATGATGAACAAAGGGGATATTTTGGTGTTACAGCGAATTCTTGGACACACTAAAATTGAGCAGACAATGGCGTATTGTCATTTTGCTCCAGAACATTTGATACAAGCTGTACACCTCAATCCATTAGAGAATTAATGGCGACAAAGTGGCGGCAGACACTGTAATCGACCGTTATTTAGCGGTTTTATTCGTAAAAAAGGCGACAGTTTTCACTGTCGCCTTTTGCTATTTAGAGCCTAATTTTTTCTATTCCCAATCAAGAATTACTTTACCAGACATACCAGAGCGCATCATGTCGAAGCCTTTCTGGAAGTCGTCCACTTTGTAGTGGTGAGTAATGATTGGTGTTAGATCTAGGCCTGATTGAATCAAAGAAGCCATCTTGTACCAAGTTTCGAACATCTCACGACCGTAGATACCTTTGATAACCAAGCCTTTAAAGATTACTTGGTTCCAGTCTACTGCCATGTCTGATGGTGGAATACCTAGTAGAGAGATCTTACCGCCGTGGTTCATGTTAGTCAGCATGCTATTGAACGCAGATGGGTTACCAGACATTTCTAGGCCTACATCGAAGCCCTCAGTCATGCCGAGATCAGCCATTACGTCTTCAAGCTTCTCTTCCATTACGTTTACTGCGCGAGTTACACCCATTTGACGAGCAAGGTCTAGGCGGTATTCGTTTACGTCAGTGATTACAACGTGACGAGCACCAACGTGCTTCGCAACAGCAGCAGCCATGATACCGATTGGACCAGCACCAGTGATTAGCACGTCTTCGCCTACTAGGTCGAAAGAAAGCGCTGTGTGTACTGCGTTACCAAACGGGTCAAAGATTGATGCTAGATCGTCAGAGATTTCTGCAGGGATCTTAAATGCGTTGAACGCAGGGATCACAAGGAACTCAGAGAACGCACCAGTGCGGTTTACGCCAACACCTGTTGTGTTACGACAAAGGTGAGTACGGCCGCCACGACAGTTACGACAGTGACCACATGTGATGTGGCCTTCACCAGATACACGGTCGCCGATTTCAAAACCACGAACTTCTTGGCCGATGCCAACAACTTCACCCACGTATTCGTGACCTACCACCATAGGTACTGGAATTGTGTTTTGTGACCACTCATCCCAGTTGTAGATATGTACGTCTGTACCACAAATTGCAGTTTTCTTAATACGA
This sequence comes from Vibrio sp. 10N.222.49.A3, assembly GCF_041475145.1. NCBI lineage: Bacteria > Pseudomonadati > Pseudomonadota > Gammaproteobacteria > Vibrionales > Vibrionaceae > Vibrio > Vibrio sp. 10N.222.49.A3. The sequence goes on along the minus strand of NZ_JBFRVM010000037.1, from coordinate 100,863 downwards.
ATAAGAAGATCATTATGACCCATTTCAGGTTTTTCAACCTCGGTCATCCAGATGCCTTCTTCAGGCTTAAGCTTAGAAAGTGCTTTAATTTTCATAATGTTATCCAGTTCATCTCGCCTAACTGTAAGGCGAGAATCAAAAATCTATATGTTCTATTGGGTGTTGTTTTATCTAATCAAAGGATGCTAAAGGCACCCCTTTAAAATTAGATGATACCCATGTCTTTACCAACTTGGATAAACGCATCGATTGCGCGATCTAGTTGCTCACGAGAGTGTGCAGCAGACATTTGCGTACGAATACGAGCTTGGCCTTTTGGTACTACAGGGAATGAGAAACCTACAACGTAGATGCCTTTCTCTAGAGCGCGCTCTGCGAATTCAGCCGCTACTTTTGCATCACCAAGCATGATTGGGATGATTGCGTGGTCAGCGCCGCCCATAGTGAAACCAGCCTCTTCCATGCGAGTACGGAAGTGAGCAGAGTTTTCCCATAGTTGAGTTCGTAGGTCGCCAGATTCGGCTAGAAGATCTAGAACGCGGATAGATGCCGATACGATTGCAGGAGCAACAGAGTTAGAGAATAGGTATGGACGAGAGCGCTGACGTAGCCAGTCGATCACTTCCTTCTTACCAGAAGTGTAACCGCCTGAAGCGCCACCCATTGCTTTACCAAGCGTACCTGTGATGATGTCGATACGGTCAACAACGTTGTGGAACTCGTGAGTACCCGCGCCGTTTTCGCCCATGAAGCCAACAGCGTGAGAATCATCAACCATTACTAGTGCGTCGTACTTGTCAGCAAGGTCACAGATAGCAGGAAGGTTAGCAACTACGCCGTCCATAGAGAACACACCGTCAGTTACGATAAGCGTGTGACGAGCGCCCGCTTCTTTAGCTGCGATAAGTTGTTGCTCTAACTCTTCCATGTTGTTGTTCGCGTAACGGAAGCGCATTGCTTTACACAGACGAACGCCATCGATAATAGATGCATGGTTTAGTGCGTCAGAGATGATTGCGTCTTCTTTGCCTAGAATCGTTTCGAATAGGCCAGCGTTTGCATCAAAGCAAGATGTGTAAAGGATAGTGTCTTCTTTACCAAGGAACGTAGATAGCTTTTGCTCTAGTTCTTTGTGAGAGTCTTGAGTACCACAGATGAAACGTACTGAAGCCATACCAAAGCCGTGCTGATCCATACCATCTTTAGCTGCTTCGATAAGAGCTGGGTGATTAGCAAGACCTAAGTAGTTGTTTGCACAGAAGTTTAGTACTTCTTCACCAGTCGAGATAGAAACCGCTGCTTTTTGTGCAGAAGTAATAATGCGCTCAGACTTATAAAGACCTTCTTCTTTAACTTCTTCGATTTGCGTTTGAATCTGTTGGTAAAATGCAGAAGACATTGTTCATTCCTTCCTAGTTATTATTCAGCAGCATCACGCGCCGCTTTATTTAGGGATATAAACGATCCTAAAACGATCATTTACACTGTAAAACTAATCTCTATATTCTAGTTGAACACTCCCTTCTCGATTATCCCTCTAGTTGGAAAAACATTAATGAATCGCAGGCACGAATAATGGTTCATCCCAGTGACACAGGGCACATAAACGCGTCTTACCTGCTCTTTTTAACGTCAAATCCCCTTCCGTTTGTGTCTAATTTCACTTTCATATCAGATCTCTATTTTTCATCTCAGAACAATATGGTGATGATTATCCGCTTCTCTTAGAATGTGCATCAGCAACTCCGCTATACAGATGAAAACCGATGAGATGAAAAGCAAAACACGCCAAGCAATCAGAGCAATCACGTCAAGTGATTAATGAAATTGATTCACAAATCAGAAGAGATCACTCACAATTGTCAATAAGCTCACCGTTGTAACTAGCCCTACTGGACACTTATGATTAACCCAAAACTCATCGCCCTACTTCCCGATCTCGCCTCGTTTATCTTAGTTGTGAATGAAGGTAGCTTTACCGCTGCAGCAAAGCAGTTAGGGGTGACACCCTCAGCGTTGAGTAAATTGATCACACGTCTAGAAAAAGCACTCTCAGTAAAGCTGTTTGAACGTACCACTCGTACATTGATCATCACGCAAGCAGGCCAGTTGGTATACGACCAAAGCGTGGTCATGATTAATGCGGCGCAACAAGCGGTTGAGCTGTCTACCTCTGACCATACTGAACCTGCAGGCTCTATTACAGTAGCGGCACCAGAAGCCTTCTTGAACTCGGTATTGCAGCCTTTCGTTGTTCCATTCTTAAATCAGTATCCAGAGATTCAACTCAAGCTAAGGGCGGCTGATGGCGACATCGACATATTGCGCCAAGGCATCGACATTGCCTTTCGCCTTACCGACAAACCTGACGAGAGTTTGGTATTGAAAGAGCTCGGAAAAACAAACCTCGTGTTATGTGCGAGCCCCGACTATTTAGATGCTAAAGGAACCCCTCACCACCCTACCGAGCTGTCTGAGCACGACTGCTTATACCTTGCAGAAACAGATAAAGACCACATTTGGGACTTCCTTAAAGATGATGAGTTTTACACAGTACCCGTCAGCGGACGTTACGCTGTGAACCACTCTCAGATGCGATTGAAAGGCGTTAAAGAAGGGCTTGGCGTGGGTATTTTCCATGACTTCGTGATCCAAGATGCATTGGCTGAAGGTTCTGTAGTGCAAGTACTGGAAGATTGGACCATCAAGAGTAATTACCATGGCGCTATCGCGATGCAGTTTGCTCAAACCAAGTACATGCCCGCTCGATTACGTGTATTCATTGATTACGCGATGGAACACTTGGGTGACAAACTGGCAGGAGAAATAAACTGATGCTGAAAGGAATACACCACGCCGCCATTATTTGCTCAGACTACGAAGTCTCTAAACGTTTTTATACGGAAGTTTTAAAGCTTGAAGTGATTGCGGAGAATTATCGTGAAGCACGTCAGTCGTATAAGCTCGACTTGGCACTGCCTAATGGCGCTCAAATAGAATTATTCAGCTTCCCTGACGCACCTGAAAGACCAAGCTTTCCGGAAGCTCAAGGGCTGAGACATTTGGCCTTTTGTGTTGATGACGTTCAACATGTCAAAAGCTACTTGGGAGAACAAGGCATTGAAGTCGAACCGATTCGAGTTGATGAGTTTACGGGGAAATCATTTACGTTTTTCGCAGACCCAGACGGCCTGCCGCTAGAGCTGTATCAGATCTAAAGCTGTATCAGATCTAAAGCTTTATCAAATCTAGAGCGGTATCAAGTCTAAAGTCTTTCTCACAAAAGACGCGATCATCTGATTAATAAAACGGACCTTCTCAAGTAGAGAAAGCCCGTTTGCATGTCAATTAACTCAACGCGGTTTTGAATCTCTCAACGCGTGAAAACAGTAACCAATCCAATAGCATTGCTGTCACGATAGTTGCACCCGCGAGTGGAAACAGTATCGAAATAATAACCACAGTCACTAAGCCTGCTTTCCAAAAACCAGCATCGCCAAACTTCGGTGGCGTTCCCAACTTTCTTTGGCCTGAAGGTCTGCGCATCCACCACATGATTCCACCAGTCACCGACACCACAATGAATACCAAACAGAACAGCGTGTTTATAAGCTTGTTGATGATGCTGATGTCACCTTGGTGTAGAGAAATACCAACAGCTAAAGTTTTGGCGAATAAATTGTAATCTTGCCACGTCACCTCTCCTAGAATGCGCCCTGAATATTGGTCGAGGTGAGTTGTGCGATCTTGGGTTGGGTCGATGATATCGCCTCCCATAGTATTGGCGGCCACGGTGTAAACACCCGTTTCTGAACGCGGGAAATTGACTTTATATTGCGTAAAACCAAGAGATTGAGCTTTTGCTATCACATCATCAATCGAGAAATCACTCGTAGATAATACATGCTGAGAATGATCCTCACCCATCTTAGAATGATCATGAGCTTCAGACGCTTCTTCTACTTGGTGGACGTGTTCGGCTGGCTTATCTTGAGACAAAGGCAGTGGAGTTTGCTCTAGGTTCCAAGGCATTTCTTCTTCAGACCCGTGATTTAAAGAAGCATGCGTTTCGTTAGACAGAGGAATGTCGTCCCACATTTGAGCAGGAAACGTACTCCATGCTTGCACTAGCTTACCGCCCCAAAAACCTGTCCATGATAATCCCGATAGAATAAATAACAGAAGAATGAATGACAGTGTTCCACCGATATTCGCATGCAGATCACGCATTAAAATACGCGTTCCTGAACCAAATCGAAGCTTAAGAAAACCAGCGCGGCTCGCGTTATCTCGAGGAAGCCATAAGTAAATGCCACTGATGAGTAACAGAATAGACAAGCTTATTGCGACTTCAATTAGGTAATCCCCCCAATCACCAATCAACAAAGTGCCGTGAATGTCATTCGCCAGTTGATACAGACTGTCGCTGCGGGGGATTTCTCCTACCACTTCGCCAGTATATTGATTCACCGTGGCGAAAACGGACGTGCCATCTTCAAGTGATACAGAAAATCGGTTCGCAAGATCAGGGACTTTACTCGGTACAAATTGTGTCACCGTACCTTGTGGGTATTGATTTTGTACCGCAGCTAATTGTTGTGACACCTTGATCGGTTCGCCCGATGCAACAATTTCAATCGCGTCTTGATGGAAAACAAGTTCGATTTCATCATCAAACAGCATCACCAAGCCTGTAATGCTCAGCATTAGCATAAACGGGATAACGAATAGCCCAGCATAGAAGTGCCAGCGCCAAGTGAGGAAGTAGAGAGTTTTATTGCGGTCTTTGCTTTTTATATTGGTTTTCGAACCAGTTGTTGCACTGCTTTTAGACTGCGAAGTTGCTTGTGCTTTCGCAGGGGTTTGAGATTCATTTCTCAACATTATTATTTCCTTTGACACACGCAAACATACCTTCTGAAAGATCAGAAAGTAATTTGAGCATGTTTAACTTTACTTAATACTTTATTTTTTAATTATTTTAGTGGGTTAGGTTTAAGCAGTAACAAAGGGAGGGCCGCGCGGGGCTTGCCTCATATAGCGTTCGCTTAGAGCCAAAAAAGCGTAGCTGTCTGAGACAATAGAACTCAGTCGAGTTGTCAGTAGTGTAGTTGGAAGTTCATCTTGGTGAAACGTGGAAAAATGGCTAAAGGGACACGGCTTTCCTTTATGAGTATTAGGTTCACCTTCTTCAATTTGAACCAGTTCAAAGCCATTGACCGTACATAACGACGCCCATACTCCCGCACTATTACCATGAGCATTGATAACAGGCATTAATGTCACCAGCACCCAGCTTAATGCTGTAGCAAGTAACATGGAGAAGTTGAACGAGGTTCGGCGCATTATTCCAAATCTTTATAAATTTCCCTTATTATGAGGGACTTGGAATATAGGTAAACGTAAAGATTAACAGCAAGTTAAAAAATTGAAGCTAACGCACACTCTTTTTAGTTAAAAACTAGTTACAACCAAAGAGCCAAAAGAATGTTACGCGTCTATTAGCAGTAAAATGTCTAGAAAAATAGCAGTAAACTGTTTAGAGAAACGACAATAAAAAACGCCGCCTTACACCTTCCCTTGAAGAGGGTAATGTAAGACAGCGTTTTAGAAATCGAATCTTGAGGTTTTGCTCTTTGTTACGTATCTAGCAAACTCAATTGATTAGCAAATTAACCGAAGATCTTGCTCCAAATGCTTGGATTACGCTTCTCATGGTACTCTTCACGAAGGCCGTCAATAGTACGAAGTTCCTGCTGTGCCGACTCTAAGTCACCTTGGTCTAGCTTCTGCTCAATGCTCTCCAATGATGCACTGATCTTTTTGAAGCCTTCCATGAAGTTATCTTCTTTCTCTATTGGGTAAACACCCGTTTTCAGCTCTGCCACTAGCGTATCTAAACGAACGATAGGCTTTTGCATCTCTTCAATGCTTTGAGCTTCTGCCGCTTGTTTGAACGCAAGCTTCATTTCTTGCATGTTTTTCTTAAGGTCTACATTAGCAAATGCGTTGCCAGACAATACTGAAGCAGCGATTAAACCAGATAAAAGGATTGAGCGAGTTTTCATTGTTTCTCCAGGTGAAGCGATGTCTTTGAAGATAGCGCCATCATTATTGTGGCACTTCGACTTTATTATTTTCGGCTAGTGTATACAAAAATTCGTCGGGTACAAAAATTGATTGTGTCGAAATGCAAACTAGCTAGCTAATTACTGACAAGTACCGGGCAAACCATCACTCAAATACCGAAAACTCGGTAATCGATTGACGACCACGCAATGCCAAAAATGCTAAGAATTGCTGCGGCGAATGGGTAATAACCTTGCTCGAATCCACACCCACCTCATCAAGTAGTGAAGACACGAGATCTAACCCGCCCACATCTACGCAGAAATGCGCATCGCTACCTGTCGTAATAAACGCACCATTCGCTTTAGCAATTCTTGCGATTTCGTAACAACGATCAACACTGCCAACGCGGCTATTGCCTTTAAGCGTGGTGTTATTAATTTCGATTGCTACGTTATGTTCCGCCGCACATTGAATCACAGCTTCAAAATCGAAATCAAAATTAGGATTTCCTAAATGACCAAGTGCATCAATTCGGCCGCCTTTAATCACATTCAACAATGCTTCTGTATGGGTAGCAACATCCGATGGGCGAAATACTGGCTCATGAAAACTCGCGATCACCCAATCTAGATTCTTATCAACACTCGGATGAATGTCTATTTCACCCAGTGTGTTCATGATGTTTGACTCGACACCTCGAATAATAGCGACATCTTCAATAAAACGAGGGAGCACACGCTGGTTACTGAAAAACCAATAGTGTGGCGCGCCCGGCATAGACTCGGAATGGTCGGTCGTACAAAACATAGCTAAACCGTTTTGTTTTGCCGATTTTGCATTCTCGATCAACGTGCTGTAAGCATGACCACTTGCGTATGTGTGGGTGTGGGTGTCTACTTTTAGTTCCATGAATCAATGCCCTCTTCGCTCGGTCAAAAAACGTGCTTAAGAAATGAGTGCTTAATAGCAACAATTCGACCAGTTTATCAGCTGAAAGTGACAATTAGCACCCAAACATAAAGGTTTATTGCTGGTTCATTTACACGACACGGGAATACGTGGCTAACCAGAAGACGCTGACACTTTTCTTATCTAAATAAAATCGAACAGACTCGGTAATTACGCCAATTTTTTGCAACCTACCCAAGTTCGTCAATACTTAAACCAGTCTACAAACTGGAGTGTTAGATGAGAAGAAGACGATATCCGCTGAGTATCCACATCACTAGCCTTTTCTTAATTTTGACCACTCTTGTCGGTACCGTACTGATTTCGATAAGTTATCGGCATTCTCAAGAACTGCTTTTAGGCACAGTGCGCGAAGTCAGTAATGAACATCGCGATAAACTGGAATCGGTATTTAAACAAGCTATTGCCCCAGTCATCACAACCTTAAACGTGATGGCAGTGAGCCCGTTTGTTGCTCATCAAACCTCCTCCGTCGAAAAAGAATCTTGGCTTGCTTCGGTCGATATCATCTTCAAACAAAATACCAATTTAGTCGCTCTGTTCTATGGCTCTGAAGATGGTGACTTCAGAATCTTTCGCCCTCTGAGTTCCATTAAACAGAGGGCCGACAATAACGCTCCCGCCAAAGCAACCATGATGGTCAGCAGCACCAATCTAGATGGTGAAAACTTTATTACCTTTCTCGATGGCGCACACCAAGTGATCAGTACCCGACAAGCCGAGAGTAAGTTCAACCCCACGACTCGACCTTGGTTTCGTAACGCAAAGCCTGACGGCTCAATACAACTCTCTGAGCCCTACCTGTTCTATTTCTTGCAAACCAATGGCATTACGCTTTCTAGACGTTCATTGGATGGCAAGCATGTCGTTGGTGCCGACTTCACGTTGAAATCTCTCTCTTCCCAGATCAGTGAATTGGCCTACTCTCCGCAAACCCGACTCGCCTTGTTCGATCAACATTTCAATCTTCTCGGCCAACATCAACTTGATCTATCGATTCCCAAGCTTACCTCCCAGCCTAACAACACAAGTAAAACTGAGAAAACGAATAACCAAACGACGGGGAAACTCTCTGGCAGTGAGCAAGACCAAAGCTTCTTTAATGTGCCCAAACGTGAACAGTTGGAAGCATTGAAAGCATCCGTCATAGCACCACTTATCTCCGACGAGGAGAAATTAAACCTCAACCTAAAAAACGTTGAATACAACCTAAACACTTGGGCATTAACACTAACGCCTGTTGAGCTCACTCAGAATGTCACTTTATATTTGGCAGAGGCTACGCCACACAATGAGTTGCTCTCTGATCTTATCTCAATGCGAGACAAGCAAGTTGCGGTCGCGATTGGTATGTTGTTCATCTGCTTCGCTATCGTATGGTTTGTTGCTAATCGACTGTCTCAGCCGCTCAATACACTGATGCAACTCACCGACAACATCGCACGATTTGACTTCAGGCGTACTCATTATCCCAAAAGCATGATTCAAGAAGTGGCTAACCTCGCTCATTCGATTGAGCTGATGGAACACACGCTTCATGATCTGATTACACTACTTCGAGACACGGCCGGGAATCAGGAATTTTCGATATTAGCCAAAAATATCGCTCATCAAAGCTATTTGATTACCAAAGCAGAAACCATCGTCCTCTTCACTCAATCAAAAGAGAAAGATGTGTTTGATACGGCAGCGAATCTCGCCATTCTTCCTTTCAAAGCCAACATCAATGACTTCATCAAGCATACCCCTTGGTTGTTGTGTCAGCTTAAATCTGGAGAAACCATCCACCTTAACCGAGAAGACAATGTTCTTAACTATTACCAAGATTCGATATTCAATTCTGACCTGTACCTGTTTCCACTATTAAACCGCGAGAAGTTGTTGGTGGGTATTGTTGCAATTGGCTATGAAAGACCAATCACCAAGATGCAGGCAGACAAACATGCATTTTTGAGGGAGCTACTGAGCTTTGCTGAAATCGCTAAAGACAACATTGACCAAATGCAGCAACAGAAAGACATGCTCAATGCCTTTATCGAATTGATTGCCTCTGCGATTGATACCAAGTCGCCTTACACGGGCGGGCATTGCCAGCGAGTTCCTGAACTGACCAAATGGTTAACTCAAGCAACCATTGATGATGACCGCTATTACCCGCAGTTCTCATTGGATAGTAAACAGTGGGAAGAGTTGATGCTCGCCGCTTGGTTACATGACTGTGGGAAAGTGACGACACCTGAATATGTGGTAGACAAGGCAACAAAACTAGAAACGATATATGACCGAATCCACGAAGTGCGAATGCGTTTCGAACTGTTAAAACAACAGGCTGAAACCGACTACTGGAAAGCCATAGCGAACGGAGCGCTTCAAGAAGATCAGCTGAAAGTTCTCGAACAAAGTTTATCTGAATTGGATGAAGAGTTTGCCTTCGTAGCCGAATGTAACCTTGGTGGGGAGTCTATGACGGATGAGCAACTAGAACGCTTAGACCGAATAGCCAAGCGCCAATGGAAACGAACACTCGACGAACAGCTAGGGTTATCTTGGTCTGAAAAAGAGAGATTTAACACGCAGCAAGATCCGGCTGAAAAAGATGAAATTGAGCCAAGAATCAAAGACCAAACGCTGCCCGTGATGGAGCCACTACTTGCTGATAAACCCGAACATAAAATACCTTGGGATAATGGCTTTAACCCAGCCGACGTGTGGCAAGAAGCGTTTGTACTCAAACCTGGTGAAGTCAAGTACAACCAAGGTGAATTGCACAATTTGAAAGTACGTCGCGGTACCTTAAACGACGAAGAACGCTTCATGATAAACGACCATATCATTCAAACCTTCACCATGCTGAACAAGCTCCCTTACCCATCTTATCTCAAGAACATTCCTGACATTGCCAGCGGACACCACGAACGTATCGATGGTAAGGGTTACCCGAGAGGCTTAAACGAAGACCAGTTACCTTTACCGTCTAGAGCGATGGCCATTGCCGATGTATTCGAAGCGCTCACCTCCAGTGATCGCCCGTATAAGAAAGGAAAACTCCTAAGCGAATCACTCAATATCATGACCGACATGGCCACCAGCGGTCATATCGATCCAAAACTGTATTTGCTGTTTTTGGAAAACAAAATCTATGACAAATACGCTGAGCGATTCCTTGAAGCGAACCAACGCTGCGAGATTGATCAGAGCAAGCATATCGAACGAGTAAAAGAGTACATTCGTTCACTGTTCTAGGCTTTTGTCTTTAATCTGCAGCCTCAATGTTTAGCTTTTAACGGCAGAGTCCAAAACCGCAGCATCCGCTCCAGTCACTACAGCCACAGCGGTTCTCGGTGTTTGCTTGGCTTTTGCTTTGCTGTGTCTTTTAGCCAATAGAGTATTGGTTATGCTCGCCACGACGATCAAATTGATGCCGATCAACTGCTGAGTTGAAAACACGTCATCAAAGAACAAGCTCTGCCATAACGCACTGAACAGCATGTTAGTGAAAATTAGGGGAGCCAACTGAGAACCGCTGTCTGCCAACTTGTACGCTTTCGAGCGGAAGATTTGCGTGTTAATAGTAAATAGAGCCAATCCAAAAGCACCAAGCGCAATCCAGCGTAGGCCTTCAAAAGATAGCAGAGCCGAAAAGGTTCGATTGTCCGCAGCACTCTCAAACCCATCTGGAGCCGCAGATACTGAAGTAAACACAACCATTGGTATCACAATGATTGCCGCGACCAAGAACGTCCACGCGTTTAGCTCTGCGGGTGTCAGGCTAGTCTTGGACGCTCGATACAAACTCACTTGTGACCCCGAATTAAACACACCCGCCAATAATCCTAGCAACAACGCTGGCCTAAAGAACTCTGAGCCAAATTCAAACTGAGACCAATCCCCAGCCATCATCACTACGCCGACAAAGGTGACAACTAAACAAATCACTGTGGTTGTATGAATCTTGGTTCCAAACATTAATTTTTCTAACAAAGGAATAAACAGAGGGCCTGTACTAAACAACACCACACCTTCAACCAGCGTTAGCGTTTGCAAAGACGTAAGAAAACACCACTGGCATGCCACCATAAAAATCACTACCTAATGTTGGAGAAAAATTTAGACAGAATTATAAAAATTCACGATAAATTATTGTTTATAAAATAAAAAAGCCACATATAACCATAAAAATATCACTAAAATAATTTGCGTCTAAAAATTTAGAATTAGTCTTTAACAAACAACTCTTTGAAGTATATTAATGAGACAACAGAGAGCTAAATCTAGGAGAGAATTTTCATTCATAGGTCATTATCGAACTACGAATTAGTACTAAAGTACCATGCACACTTAACTCGTTTGTGACTGAGAGTTTGAGGTAATGACGACCCAAAAGTGATTACGTCTAGTCCGTAGGGAAAAGCAACCCAAATATCGATACGCTCCTACCTTAGAACGGCAAACACTAACAAGTCGTCCCGTGGGTTAATACGGCAGATACGGCGTTTCTTGGTATTTCGGTGCTTTTTTTAGTAATGATACTATGTGAAGCCCCTGATTGTTCACTCAATATTTAAAGTCGGGTCAGGGGCATGAGACCACGTTTTGATATCAATAACTTTGCTGAATGCTTACTTGTACTCACTTAACTCACTGTCCAAAACTGCTAGAGCAACTCATCTTAAGTTATTATTTACATTTATTCAGTAAACAAGGTCTAACAACTCTTTCATTACAATATTGTCGTCTATACTATCAGCATTATTCAATTTTATATCTGGCGTAACTCCTTTTCTTAAGAAGTCATCAGGAGCGGTAATGAAGTCGTGCTTCGCACATATTCTATAGCTGATGGATTCTGTGGCTTCTATCGTTATCGGCTGTCCCGAGCTGCCCATTGAATTTTCCCCTACCAATGTTACATTAGAGAGTCCTCTCATATATAGAATGAAGTCTTCAGCAGCAGAAGACGTATATCTGTTCATTAGAATATAGATATTTATGTCTAACCTGGAGTCACTTTGAGGATAAAATGAAGAGTTCCTTCCATAGAAACTGTTAAACAGCGTGAAGCTGTCATTGAAAAAGGAGAATTTGTTCCATGCTTCAAATGTTGAAATAATTTGATTTGATTTCCAATTAGTACCATGTAAAGGCTTGCTTGAGAAAAGCTCTAGCAACCAATGAGTATCTATAGTGTTACCGCCTGAATTAAATCTCATATCAATTAAAAGCATAGACTTTCCTTTAAGAGTATTTAGATAATTTTTAATTACATGAAAGTCTAAGTTAAAAGATTTTAGATTCAAATAAGCTAAATCTTTATAATTTGAAAAATTGAAAGTATCAATCCTCAACTTGCCCGATTTTGATATGGTTTTTATTTCTTCGTACTTTAAATATGCTAGCACAGCATCGTACCGTATAGTTCTTTTGTTGCTACTAGATACGTACTTAGCATAACTATTAACAATGTCTTTGATGCTTAGGCCATTAACTTCTTTAACGATGTCATACTTGGAACATTTAAAAATGTTGTTTTCCAGTATGATGATGTTTTCACCGTATAGAGCGAATTCAAAGTGTACATTTTTTTCCTTGTAGAATATATCAGTATGTGAGTCATCGAGCGTTGAATTAAGTTGTAACAGGTCTCCAAAAGTTAGAGAGCTTAAGTCTAAATAGTTATAGAATTTCAAATTAAAAGAATCACGATGTGAGTCATCTCGAAAGTTCGGAAAGTGAGTGATAACATCTCTCCAATAGTTAGCTAATAAGCTTTTGGGGATAGGTTTCCCTAACATTCTTCAGTACTCCGCTGTCCAGTTTGTAATGTACGTCTGTTGCATCAATAGTTTCCTTTCGATGAGAAATAACGATTTTTGTAATTGACTCTTTATTAATGTTAGCGTTTATCTTTCTTTCTAACTCAATATCTAGGTTACTGCTAGATTCATCAAGGAAAAGAAACTTGGGCTTACTATACAACGCGCGTGCAAGAAGGATTCTTTGAACTTGACCACTAGACAAAGTCGTGCCTTCTCTCCCTACCACCGTATTGTATCGTAATTTAAAATCCATGATCTCTTCATGTATACAAGCAATCTTACAACACTCTACAACATAGTCCATGTCAACGGAATCCCTGAAAAAGGATATGTTTTGTGCAATTGTGCCAGAGATTAGGATATCATCTTGGAAAACAAATGAGCTTATGTTTTTCAATTGATGAGGAGACACTTTTAACCTCGTTTTAGAGTCAAAAATTAATATTTCACAAGACTCTACGTCATATAGCCCCAAAATACTCTTAAAGATAGTTGTCTTGCCACTTCCAGAACTTCCTTCAATTGATACACTGCAACCAGGATCAACACAAAAATTCACATTTTTGAGCATGTATGGGGCATGTTTTTCAGGCTTGTACTTTAAGTTTTTAACGTCAATACCTAGTGTCTCGTTCACCTCGAAAATATATAAAAAGTCACTTAAATCTTTATCATCATCTACGGTCTGGGTACTATCCAATTTATTAAATCGCTCCAAATGAACTTTTGATATGTAGATTTGATACAGGTTTTCGGACAATGAAATAATACTTGAAGATGAGATCTCTCTATATAAAACAAGTAGTGAAAATACAATCAGGTCCATTCTCCCAGCTAATATAGTGCTAAGTAGATAAGAAATGAATCCTAATCGGAAGAACAGGTCAATTATAAGTTGAGAAAGCTTTGTATTAATAAAAGCATCATCTCTTTTAATTGTAGAATTTATGTGGCTAGAAAAATAATTAGCCCAGTCAATAATTCGAATGGGAACCTTGTTATTTAACCTGATTGAAGTAATAGCATTGATACTCTCTATTAGAGACGTGTCTTGTTTTGATTGAAAAATTATAGCTTGATTCTCGTAGGATGATATTCTTTTACTAGTTAGAATACTTACTAGTATATTAACAGAGAATCCAACAAGGCAAATAAAAAAGGCTAGATAGTCTAAGTATAAAATAAATCCTAGAGATATAAGAACACTAATTGACTTGTTGAATGCTGGTATGACATTCTTAATCAATGAGTTATATACAATGTCAATTGATTTTATTCTCGATATTGTATCTCCAACACCATGAGTTTCGTAGTACCCAAGTGGGAACCTGAATACACGAGATATTACTCTATCACTCGTAGTTGACTTTACTTTTTTTTCAAATAAGTGTACGTACTTATCTCTAATATAACCGATCAAAGCTGTTGAACAAAATATTAATAGCATAAAAGTAATCATAGGGATGTTACTAATTAGGGATGGGTTTATTTGAAAATCCCTTACTAAAATTGAAAATACAATAGGGAATAGTGACACCGACAACTCAAAGCACACTCCACAAAGAAGTATGAATAGTAAGCCTTTTGATTCATATATATTACCCGAAAAGCTAGTCTTCTCTTTCTCGCCATCCATATCTGACTGATGATACGATGTTATCACTACTCCAAAACCAGTAAAGTCTTCGAGAAACTCATCTATTGGAACTGTTCTTCTTCCGATGGCAGGGTCTATGATGTAAGCCATGTTTTTTCGAACTTTTTCAAAAACGACAAAATGGTTCATTCCCCAGTGTAACATTATAGGTTCTTTTAGGGAGTACAGGCTTTCTACTTTAAGTCGAACTGCTTTAGCGCTCATACCAAGTCGTTCAAAGCTTTTTTTTATATCAAGTAAAGACATGCCTCTTGGGTATGTGCCAAGCTCATTCTTTAGAGTTTGAATAGAAGTAGATGATTGATTGAAGTACGTATATAACATTAAGATGCAAGCTAACCCACAGTCATTATTTTCTTCTTGTAAAGTAACTGATAGCTTTTTTCTTCTACTGATTCTAAACATGGCCACCCACCATTTTTTCAAGCATATTTCTTGGCTCTAGCTTGAGATAGACCTTGACAGATGTCCCTAAAGGAAGTTTATGTTTTGTACTATCGAACCTAACCAAGAAACTATTTGTTCCCGTTTTATTGATGTCAGAAATCTCGAAGTCACATGCTGTCGTTACTCTACGAGGTATAATAGTATCAGTTATAATATGTAGACATCGTTCAGTTAAATATAATAGATCTTTAGCAGGAATTTTAGTCTCGATGTACGATTCAATATTATTAAGGGACATATTATTAACTATTATATCGCCCTCTTGAAATCTCTTACCTTCAAACACGTTTTTTGATATGTAATCACTATTTTTGAATGTAAAGTAAGCAACTAATCTCTCCACCTTAGATTGTTGTTCCAACAACAATTTTTCCGCTTTGTGGACATCTTCTAATACTGATATCTTCTCATCAATCTTTTTATTTCTACTAGTTAAAACGTGCGTTTTGATTGACTTTTCAATTAGGTTTTTATTGATAAAAAGGTTACTCAATTCTAATTTCTGTTCATTTAGAAGAGTTTCTTTCTCACTTAGTTGTATTTTTGAAGCATAATTTTTTGACAACAAATTTTCGGTTTTTTTTCTTATTTCTTCGCTTGAAGATATCATCCTTTCCATTACTGATATTTTTCTTTTTACTTCTATTAGATTTAAACGCAGCCTTGAAGACTCTGCCTTGTTTAATTTATCAATAATCGCGTCGGACTCTTTATACAGTTCAAGCTTTTTGTTAATTACCTCTATTTCGCTTTGATACCTGTTTAGTGTATCAACCTCTAAGTCATAGTTATGAGACACATACATGACAGTAGTTTCAGCTTGATTTTTATCTATCTTTTTAATGAACCCATTGAAGTCAGCAATAAAGGGGGACTGAATATTTTTGGGGTAGACTCTACCTTGAAGCTCAATGTAGGGGGACAACTTAGCGCCGAATAAAATTAACACGATTACAATAAATGATAAACAGTATATGACCCCCCATTTAACGGGGGTATCTATATCAATGTTTAAATAGCTTGGGTATTTAACCTGTAGTCTTCCAATTGATTTTTTATTTCTATTGCTAGCTTCCATAAATAGGACTTCTCGCAGGACATTGTAAAACCTGTTTATCTTTGCTTATTAGCCCTCTAGACCAATATTGAATTTTTTCGTTTTCCATCCTTATTTCGCCAGTATTTAAAATCTTACCGACTTTATTTTTGTTCCAGTATAAGCTTACAGTGCACTTACCTAGTGACAGATCGGGAAAGATAACAAAATTATTTAGTTTAGATGCATAACATACATAGTTTTCTTCTACTTTCCTAAATATACTATTTTCTTCTTTAACTAGATCCATTTTTAGGTCACCTGAAAAGTCACCTACTTTAACTGGGTAAATATCAAATCTACTGTCTTTCTGGTACTTTTTAAGCTCGTTTTTTATTACCCTTTTGGCGGCATCAAAGTTCTCCTCTGCAATATTTAATCTGAGAGTGCAGCCTAATTTATGATTGGATTCATAGATTGTGTCTAGAGCCCCAAGCACCTTATCGAAGCTACCTGACTTGTTTTTGTATGGTCTAAGGTTATTATGTGAATCTTCGTCTCCATCTAAAGTTACCTGATAGTCAGTCACATTGTTGTTAACTAGCGTTTCAAGGGTTTTGCTTGTCAAAAGACTTCCATTCGTTGTTATTCCGCTTGTAAATCTGAAACCGCGGGATATTGATAACTCTTTACAAAATGAGTTTATTGCTACTATTGTTCCTTTACATAATAATGGTTCCCCACCAAACCATTTAATATTCAGGTGGAGAAAGCCAGGGTAAGAAGTCCTGTTAGATATTAGTTTCTTGATCGTCTCGACTTCCTTGTTGCCCATCTGATCATCTTTAAAATCGATGTAACAGTATTTGCATCTGAAATTACATTGTGTGGTGGGTAAAATGGTTAGTTCCAATACTTTGTTGGTGACACATGCTGAGATGACTTGATTTTCCATTTTTCCTCCTATTTTGATACCGGAGTGATAACACTCCGGCATCATTATCGCTTTTGTCAGTTGCTAACAAGCGCCGTTGTTATTACAAGAAGCAGTATTGCATCCAAAATTATGGCCACCACAAATTTCATCAAGTTCTTCAATAGAACTAATTTCCTGAATTGCTGGGTCGTCTAGAGCTGTCTCGCCTTTTTCATTAACAATAAACTTAATTTCACTAATCTTGATCATGTTCAACTCCTTTTTTAGCACCTTACATTTAGTGCGTATATACATTAGTCATATAGTTTCAATGAAATCAATATCATTTGCTTTAAATATTGGTTAGTCTGATTTGTGTCAAACTTATGAATGTTATAAGTGATGGTGTTGTCAATATTTTATAAAATATATTAATAAACCTAAATCAAGACGCTATGATCTTTTCGGCGCTCTACATTACTCGTCGTAGTCTTATGCCTAAACCTAGTCTAGTTAGAATACAATTAATCAATCACTAACCGTGGTTCTCTGACCTTTTGATTGAAGAAGCAGCAAGTGGCTGAGTACAAAGCAAGCACAATAAACGCGGTAGGCAACGTTGATTCAGTTATTAGCTATCACGACAGCGCTCTTGGAGAAATGAGTATTTTCTATACCACTGAGAGCGCTGCAAGGATTCATCGACTCGGTATTTTGGCTAGCCCATGTTCCGTTAAGTTGTTCGCATTACACCGCACCAGCCGCAGAACAAAGCAAGTTGAAGTTTTATTTAAGACATAAACGAGAGGAGCGCTCCAGCACCTAGCCATTGATGCTACTACCTTAAGGTTTATGACGAAGGTGAATGGAAACTCAAATAATATGGGACGGATGACAGGCAGGCGTAGTAGTTGGCGAAAGCTGCATATTGCAGTCGAGCTAAGCCTCTCAACTGTGACACCCGCCAAAGTATCCTTGAGGTGTCTGGCGATGGTGTTTATGACACTTTTAGGCGATCTTTTAAAGCAAGGGCGGTTTGAGTATGCTCTTATAGTTCTGGGAGAAGGTACTTTTGCTGATCAAATTTAGTTGTGTGCCAGGTTTCCCCAAGTGTTTTTCTTGAACTGTATTACAAGCGTTTCTTCTTCCCTCTTAATACGGGCAATTTAATACTTGGACTTGAATTCTCTACTACACCAAAGCATATATTTTGGCTGACTCATAGTCACATCCTGATGGCAAAGCCCAAACTGCGCATTCAGAGAATCAGCCTGTTGATGGATCAACACCTCTAAACCACACAACCTCTATTATTTTTTTCGCAGCAGCCATTCTATTTTCTATATCTTCAGGAGGAATGGCATCCCACAGTGCTGCAATCATTTCATCCATTTTGGATGCTTGCAATTTAAGAACCTCATCTTTCCGTCTTGCTTCTTCTTGAAGCTCAGATTTCTCTGCTTCAAGCTTTTTCTTGATAGCTCTCGCATTGTCTAGACGCTGTTTCTGTTGCTTAAAAAGAGGCTCATTTTTAATTGAGTATATTGAGTTAGTTCGCGGTTTACCAAACAGGCGTTCACTTTCTGCTTTT
Organism: Vibrio sp. 10N.222.49.A3; assembly: GCF_041475145.1. Taxonomy (NCBI): domain Bacteria; kingdom Pseudomonadati; phylum Pseudomonadota; class Gammaproteobacteria; order Vibrionales; family Vibrionaceae; genus Vibrio; species Vibrio sp. 10N.222.49.A3. The sequence goes on along the minus strand of NZ_JBFRVM010000037.1, from coordinate 82,359 downwards.
TCGATCTCTTCCTTCACGTCTGGATGGCGTCTAAGTGCCTGGTTTGCCTTCCCAGCTTCTTTTTCAACATTGGCGTTGTTGATTTTGATAACCTTTCCAGATTGCAATCTTTGCTTAAGCTCAATGCTCTCTGGTTGATTAGCAATGAGCCTAGATAACGCATCTTTTAATTCTTGTTTTGTCCGTTGAAAGCCGCGCTCGCGTTTACTCATCACGCTACTCCTTTGATGTGAATAATCATATTCATAACATCTTGTGTGAACTCATACGGTTCATGGTCACAATTTAAGTCGATCATTATTCGCTCTGCTGCCTTAATCTGCATATAGCATCGAGTAGCAGAACTTGGATTAAGCTCTTTCATTTCAATCAACAGGTTTAGGTTTCGCATTGCATCCATTCTGGAGCTTTCGGCGTAAACTACATTTTCAATGTAGTCATACTCACAACTTACGCATTCCGTTAAGTCAATTGAGATCCGCATAGAGCATGCATTATTTGTGCAATACATGCCCGTTGCTATCGCATGCAGATGTTCCTTTTTGTTAGTTAACATCTCCTTCCAGTATTGTTTGGTCAACAGGCGCTTGTTGACACCATCTTTAAAATAGTTTGTGCCCGATTTAGCTATTGCTTGAAGCTGCGTTTTTCCCTTACCTCCAGCGATCCGTTCGCCGTTTGCCATTTGCTTGAAGATACGAACATAAATATCTGCTTTTTGTTCGATACGCTCGTCGTTCACTTCGTTCCAGAACTTTCTGTAAGAAGAGGCATTGCGCGAATACCACCTTGTCATTGCTATGGAAAAATGACTTAACTGCTGCTTCTATGCAGGAAACGAGCATAGCTCATAGCCCACCAAATAGTATGCTAGTGAACGTCGAGACTGGTGATTTGTTATGTGAAAAGTATCTCCGATAGAATAATTGTGTTTTTTTTCTGAAGCGTTTAAATACTCAATGTCCTCACGAGTTAAAGCAGGATCGATGCGAATACGCCCATTGATAGCAGCAATTAGCTGAGTCGTCAGCGCCCCTTTGTTTTTAGCGAAGCACCATTGAGTCTTATCTATTTTTGCAAACATTCGATGGCGTTCATCTTGCGAACACCTTGTTCTGTAAGGGGAGTTTATTGCGTTTAGTACATGGAATGCCTTATATCCAGTAAGGTTTGTTACATAAGCATCATCCTTTTTTTGGCTGTTCATTGTTATCTTTGATTGACGCGTTGTTAATAAGTAAATGATTTCTTTCCCAACGCCCCCTTCGTTATTCATGGTTACCTTTTGAGCACCAAAGTCCGGGTGTAAGCTACTCAATTCATCCACCCTCATGCCCGTTAATAACAAGCAATACCATGCCGCCTTATCATTCAAGTCATGCAAATATCGCTTAAAATCAGCTGTACGATAGGATTTACCACCTATCTGAGTCACCAAGTCTTTTGTCGTAACTTCTCTAATGCAAGGTTTAGTTTCATAGTATCTTTGCATCCATCGTTCATCTTTCTCGTTATCAACAATGTTAATCCCTTCCGACTCTAAACAGGCTAAAAACTTTTTAGTTGATTTCGCTTGTAATTCGTGAGAATCGAATCCACTCTTGCCCTTTCTTATCTTTTTGATTCTTTCCTGAATCGCAGCATGTCGGAGATTTATCCTCTTTTCCACAGACTTTTCTATTTCGTCACGAAGCGCATAAGCTTTTTCTATCTCAGCAGAAAACTGGTTGATTATTGAAAAATATAGTCTTGGAGGGATAACTGGAAATTGTGTTCCTTCGGCCATCTTCAAGTTTAAGGTAGAGTGAGTGAGCCGATCATATTGAACTTTAAAAGGTAAGCCTCTTTGTAATGTATGCAAGGCGTTTAGGCCTACAAACGCATTTTCATAAGTGAAGTCGACACCATCAGAAGCCAGATCTCTCAGGGTATCCTCAGTGACGTTTCCAAAGCTTGAGATGTTGCGTCTAAGTAGTGCGTTGGCATTATTGCGCAGGTACATCACTGAGCGCCTGATGGTCGCTAGTAAAACTGACTCTTTTGAGAAGTACATCCTTGTAAGTGCTAGGCATTTAATTTCGTTTATAAATTGACGGCTATTACCGTTGAATATTACGATAATTCCTGGGATATCTAGCTCAAGACTGAATTGTAGATTACATACACTTTTACATTTCAAATCGGTATCAGAAAAAAACCAATCATCTTCTCTAAAGCGAATTGTTCTCTTACCGTCTTGATAAACAATCATCTCGTTAAGCTTTACCCAGTTTCCTTCTTTGATGGCAGGACGCAAGATATCTTCTATATAATTTCCACCGCATTTGGCACCAGCACAAAGCGCATTCATCTTGTGGCTAAGAGCATCAAAATCGCTTTCATTGTCAAGCCTCAACATGCTTGTCTCCTTATGGCCTATCGAAATGATAGGTGTTGAATGACGCTATCAGTGATCTTGAACATAAAATAACGGCCATGCTCATCGAGTAGCGCTTCCGCTGAATCTACAGTTTCCAATGGAAGTGAGGATATATGATGTTTAAAGCGCTCAACCTTACGATTTATGAGTTCTGACCGTTCAGGAAAAAGGTCTGATGCATCTTGTATTGCTTCAAGAAAACTTAGTAACTTGTATACAGAGTGAGGGTCATCAACCAATTGTGCGCTTTTACAAAAAACGCATAGATCATATTGGTAACAAGCGATATCACCAACTTCATCAATTATTCCTTCATGCTCTGCAAATTTACGCGCAGAATAATGAAAGTCCTGGGTATTTAGGAAACTAGGTCTGCCATCGCAAGCAATTCCATTTGGATTTGTTGGCATGTTTCTCTGTTTGTACTTCTCATAAGCTAAAATGGGAATACTTAGTTCTTTTTTGACTTCTTCTACGGCGTTATTTCGGTGCTGCCCCTTAGCTATCTTAATCAGTGTACTCAGGCCTTGTGAGACCATTTTAGAATTCTCTGTAGGGTGTCCATTCACATAAGATTTTTCTTGTGTTTGAATCGTGTGCTGGAGTATTTGTCGAGCACTAAATCCCTTATCACCATCTCGATACTCAAGTATACTGGTCGTTGCGCGTATACGTGATGCAGTGACATTTAGTAAAAAGTCACCGTGACCAATACCATAACCCCAGAGAATTCTGTGGCTAATGATGCTTTCAATACTTTCCCATTGATAAGTCTTCCACTTTCCTCCTAACGGTAATAAATAGGGTGGGATTTTAGTCTTGCTAGGGTGTCCATATTTTGTATGTGTTGGGTTATAGCGTTGAGAAAAAGCTTCAACTTTTTCAAGAAAGAGTTGGTATTTGGCTGCAATTTTGAAACTGCCTTTTGTGCCATCGGCATATCTGAAATCAATGGTTATAGTGCCATCCTCTTCCTTTTTTGAATAGTATAGTGGCATGACTATGCCATTAAGCTGGACATCGGTAAGGCAAGTTAATGAAGCAAAAGCTAGTTCTATGACTCGACTCTTGATGCGAGTCTTGTAAGCCAGTTTGTTTTCTTTCTTTATGACGATAAAGCCAGTTTGTGGCGAAGTTACTTTCGTGAACGCTGGATAAGCGCTCTCTTCCATTAAATCTTCACAAAGTTCAACGAAATAATCCGTTAAGTTTGAACGGTCATGGCTGAAAACACCGAGTTTTTCAGAGAGAACTTGTGGCCCCAAGGAAAATCCAATATCTAAGCCCATAAGTTTGTTTTCTTTATTGTAGGTGTAGAAAAGTCGTCCATATTTTTCATTACTGTAGGCTTCAGAAAACATAGACATTACCTCAATGAAGCTTACTCCATCTTGTATGCCGTTTTTATCTCGTTTGTTAACGTCAGCAACAATGAAACCCGCTGCATCATCAACTGCTTGAGGGTGAGAATCCTCGCTAGCACTTAAAAACAGTGCTTCTACATCTTTATTGGCTCTTCCCTTATATGCTTTAACCTTGACATATGAATTTGTTTTTCCTTCGCCACTTTTTTTCATGGGACTAATAGGATGACGGACAGCTAATATGCTCGAAGTGTTGAATGCTGTGTAATACGAAAATAATAGATAGCCAGAAAGCATGCATTGGTAGAATGGCGAGCTTGCTGTGTAGCCGTGTGTTAGGCCTTGAATATTTGCGCCAACTGTTACTGTTGCGTATCTGCCGTTAATTTGGTCGACTTCTACTTCTAGCATATTGGGCGGCGGTGAATTGGGGTTATCGTCTCGATGAGCGATTAACTGCGTTGCCAATGAAGTAAAATAGAAATTAAGCCGGCGCAGCATCGTGTTCCATTCGACAGGTTGATAAGGGTTATTCCATGGATTTAGCCTTCTTCCCGCTTTAAGTGGCTTTAACCTGTATTGATAGGCACTCACATCAAACCCTATTGAGTTTAGGATTTTATTAATTTGAGTTCTTATGCCTTGTGCACTGAGTTCAGATATACCCAACTCTTCGTTATTATGGTATTGAAAAAGGTATCTTTTGGGCTCTATTGCTAATTTCACTTGACGCCATAACTCACCGTCATTGCCACAGTAAGCCAAATACCCGATTCTATCAAAAGCATTTGAACCTATTGAATCACAGAACTTGATGTATGACATAAAGGTTCTGATACAGCAACAAATATAAATATCTGACAGCATGTCTTTACGCTGACGTTCAACCCATCGGTATAAACCGAGCATATAGTCAAAGCGGGAGGGCTTAAACAGCCTCGCCGTAGGGTCACAATGGATATGGCACCAGTCTCTAAAGTTAAAGCTAGTTGGGCTTCCCATCGTTGGCACAAAAGTAACGCTTAGATCTAGGTCAGTAACGTTTGTGGATTCTATAGATTTTTGGCTCAAGACGACTTTTCTTGTTCTATTTCCTACGCTTTTTGCAATAGGACTCTTTGCCATCAGTTACTCCATTAAAATAGCGAGATGAGAGTTTTTTCGGCTTGCAAATTCGAGCCAATACTTGTCGGTATTCATGTATGAAATGTATTTTTCTGTCATTTGAGTCGACGAATGCCCCATCAAGTCAGCCAATTCATTAATCAGCACCTCAAAAAGCAAATTGCGCTTAGAATGTTCACGGTAAAGCCAATGCGTTGCGTATGTTGCCCGAAGGTCGTGAACCGTAAAATACCAATCGGGGTGCTTTTTAATTATTTCATTGCGAACATCAGAGAAGTAAGTTTCAAGTGTGTTAGGCGCGAATGGTAAGCCTTCTCTTGGGTTGAGAAATAATCCGTTATGTTTAATATTGCAACGACATTGAGCGGCTAGTCGTGCCTTGCTATGTTTGTATTGAAGCAGAATTTCCATAATGTGACGTGGAACTTCAATTGTACGCTCTTTGGAAGATTTTGTTTTGCAACCATTTCGCACCTCACTAATCGTGACATTTGCTACTTCCTCGTGAAATGATAGCTCTCTAACTTCTGTTGCTGGAAATGTAACTAATTCCTTTAATCTTAAGCCTGTCTCAATAGCGGTATACAACATAAGATTCTTAACATCATGGCTAAGTTCAAAGTTGCTGTCGTCTATACTTAAATAGCTCAAAAGTATTTGTTTTTCATCTTCGCGCATCGGAGATAATCTGTGATGTGATTTGACAATTTGCACGCGTCCAAAAGGTCTTGTCAGCCCTGTTGTTTCGACTTCGATTGTCCGTGATTCGTTTGATTTAATATGACCTAGCATATTGTGGTCATTCGATTTTGCTTTACGTTTTACTTTTACCAATCTGTATTCAAAAGGCACAAATGTTTTAGAAAATCTTATTATTCGCTCTACATGTAGAAACTCGTAGTAGCGTATAATAGTTCTCACATATGACGCTGCAGTACTCGGCTGGTAAACTCCTTTTTCAACGCTGTTTCCATTCTTATCAATTTCGTCTCGTTTAAGGTTTTCCACTAAGAAGTCACGAAATAGATATACAGCACCAAGCTCCTGTTCATCAGTGCAACCGTAAATTGTTTTACCTTCAAGTTTCATCCAGCGATAGAACAACAACAAGGCTCTAATGTGCGCATCCAAAGAGTGATGAGTAAGCCCAGATTGTGCTAGTGAACGCATAAAGAGATTAGCTTCAAAAACATTAAGACCATTAGGATCGATCAAAATAGGGAAGGTAATGAAAGTCGGATTTCTTCGACCCTTTAGTTGAGGAGCGATTGCGCCAGATTGTTCATTGACAACAAACTCAATTTGAGGCTTTCTTTCAACAGTTATATCGACATAGCAATATTCTCCATTCCCCATATCCTTTGGTGCTAATCGTTTGTGCCTCCCCATTTTAAGAGTCCCCGAACAAAAATTCGACTCCAAGATAGTAGGCCAGTTTTTTATTGCCGTCTAATTTGTATCAAAATAAATTTAAGCAGTGTGATTCTAAAGTCTACAGCAACATTAGCACGCATCACTAAAGGTTTCCACATATCGAGTGAAGGTTTCGTGATTTTGTAAAACATCAAAAATAAGAATAAAAACAGACTGGGTAACAAAAAACGCACGAAACTCAAAAATGAAACGGGCATTGATACCGATAGATACTTGGCCATTAAGCCACTTAAAAACAAACTGAACGTCGACAACAACATGAAAGCCGTCGCCTTGGTAATATCAGACATAATTATCACCTCCTATGACAGTTATTTTAGAGGCGTGACGTGATGAAAAATAGCGAGTAATATTAACCACAACTGTAAGGAAAACTTACCAATGAAGAAGCTCGTTCCACTTAAATCCGTTTATGCTTTCATTGCTGTCGCCGAAACAGGCAGCATGACCGAAGCCGCTCGCGTGTTGTACGTCAGTCATTCAGCAGTAAGCCAAGCGATAAAATCATTAGAGCAACTGGTCAATAAGCCGCTGTTCCAACGTGTGGGTCGTCGTGTTGTTCTAAATGCCGCAGGTAAGCGATATTATCGAAAAGTCGCACCCGCACTGGAACAAGTAATAGAAGCCACAGAAGAACTCGCCAAAACGCCTAACGACCACCGCATCACCCTCAACATGGTGAACTCACTCGCCATGCACTGGTGGATCCCGCGAGTCTCGGAATTCCAAAGCTTTGCCCCCTCTCTTGATATTCGTATATCCACGCTAACGGGCACTTTCGACATAGAACAAGAAGGTGTGGACATCGCGCTGGTGCACGGTAAACCGAGCGAGTGGGACCGATATTACAGCGAAAAGCTCGGTGACGATGATCTGGTATTGGTGTGCAGCCCAGCACTATTGAAAAACCAAATGGGATTAAGCGTTGAACAACTGGTGAAACAAAACCCAACCATTGGTGTCTTCAACCCAAGAAGACAGCATGACTGGCAAGTGTGGTGCGATCATTACCAAACACCCATGCCGACGTTCCACAGTAACTTGACGTTCGATGTCTCGATTCAAGCCGTACAGGCTGCCATTCGTTCGCTTGGTGTATTAGTCACTCACCGCTTGTTTGTGAAAGATGACATCAGCCATGGCATGTTGGTCGAAATTAGTGAGCCAGTGGCTAACCCCCATCAAGATTTCTATTTCGTTTGTCCAAAAAACAAATTAAAACAAGAAAGTGTGCTAAAACTGAGAACATGGTTGAGGCATGAATTCACTCGCTCAGAGACAAAACTCAGCAAGTAACTAATCATCAAATAACTAATCAACTAGTAACAACTCATCTAGTAACCAATCATCTAGTAACCAATCATCTAGTAACAACTTATCTAACTTACAGAGGCCATTATGATTATTACCACCACTCAATCTGTTGAAGGCAAACGCATTGTCGACTACAAAGGGGTTATCGCCGGAGAAGCCATCCTAGGGGTTAACGTATTCAAGGATATGTTTTCAGGTATTCGCGACTTCGTCGGTGGACGTTCTGGCACCTATGAAAAGGAACTGGAGAAAGCACGTAACTACGCATTCAAAGAGCTGGAGCAGAAGGCGATTGAAGCGGGTGCAAACGCAGTGGTTGGTGTCGATATCGATTATGAAGTCTTAGGAACAGGTAATGGCATGTTGATGGTATCAGCGAGCGGCACGGCGGTTGTCGTCGCTTAATCGAATCTGAAATTATTTGATTCAATAAATGCTTATTCCAACCTTCGGTTTGTTTATCACCAGAAGGTTGGAATAAGGATAAGCCGTGGCTGAAGTGAATTTAACTCGTTCTGCCTTCTTGCTCAGAGATGATCTCATCAAAAGAGGCAATTCGAGCGAGGAACGCCCCCTTGTCTTTCGGTAATATAGAGCTTGCCAAAGGCAGGTCAGCCTTCATCGCGTCGACCGCCCTTCCACGTACCAACACTTCAAAATGTAAGTGAGGCCCTGTTAAACGGCCTGTTGCACCCGACAACGCAATTTCCTGCCCACGCTTAATCTGTTGCCCTTTCTTAACCAAGAATCGACTCAAATGCAGATAACGAGTTTTGTAAACACTGTTATGTTCTATCACTATGTATTTCCCTGCGTATGGATGGTCACGAAGTGCCACAACCCTACCGTCTCCCGTTGAATAAACGGGTGAACCCACAGGTGTGGCGAAATCAGTACCATTATGCGGCGATACACGTCCAGTCACAGGATGCTTTCGGAATGGGTTGAATGATGAAGTGATTCTTCGGAATTGTTTGTCTATTGGGTATCGATTGAAAGCTTGCTCAAGGCTATTCCCTTCTCGGTCATAGAAACGTCCATCCGCAGCAAGAAAAGCCGCCACTTCCCTATTTCGTAGCTTGATAGAGACCCCTTGCACTTCAGTCTTACCCGTTAAGTGATCTTCCATGTATTGCTCTTTAACCAAAACATTAAAGCTGTCGCCAGCTCTGAGATCTTTGGAGAAGTTAATTTTATCTTTCAGCGTTCGTGTGATATTGGCTATCTGGGCACTGGTTAAACCGGCCTTGTAAGCTGACGTGGAAAAACTACCCTGCACCGCACCTGCGTACAGCTTTTCTTTCCATTCCCCAGGAGTCTCGATGAACTGATAACTAAAACTACCGTCATCATTTTCTGTGTAAACAGCCTGCTCAACCAAGCTCTCATGGTAAATCAATTCGACTAGCTGCTTAGAGTCACTATCCAACAACAACTCTAGATGATCACCAGGCTTGATCGTGTCCAGTTTCAGTGATTCTAGATCGGCCTCAAGTATCTTTTGAGCCGTTCCGTAAGGGAGTTTCCAAGAGGTAAATACATTACTGAGTGTATCCCCAACTTTGACAAAATAATGAACTCTTACCAGAGAACTTGACTCAACGTCTGAACTCGATGGCTTCTCATCAGCCGAAACCACACCTTGGTAAGGTGTAATTTTGATAGCGATGTCTTCTGGTGGTTCAGGAGAAAGAGAAAGATATAAAGCAAGTGAAAATGCGCTGATAGCAGTCACTATCAGGCCAGTGCGGAGGAACTTCATAAAAATACTCAACGGTTATCACAATGAACTTTTCAAATGTTATAACATAACAATTAATTCAATAAAATAAACGAAATGTAAGAAACCGTTCCGTAAAAATGATTAAAAGCATAGTAAGCGTACGAAGCTCACCATGCCATTAAATAATTACTCTTCACAAAGCGCTTCAAAACGATCTAAGCCGCGTAGCATCTCAAAATCTGGCTCTTCAGCTAGCAACTCTCGCATTGAGCCACTGGCTTCGATAGAGCGCTCTAAGTCGTCGATTGCCTGACCTTCAGCACCTAATCTTGCATACGAACAAGCTCGTTGGTACAAGGCGTGAGCATTTTGATCATCCACTTCCAATACACGGTTACATAAGCTCATTGCCCAATGGTATTCCTGCATGTCCATTGCGGCATCAGCTTTATAAGTGAGCGCCTCTAAATCACCAGGGCGGACTTTTAAGATCTCATCGTAAATTTCAATTTTTTGCTCGGCGGTTTGAGCATTTTGCGCTCTCAACCATAAGTTGTGTATTTCATTGATGATTTCAATTTCTCGGTTGTTCTCTGAGATAATTCGAGTCTTACGCTTTAGATCCCTTTCAAGAACGTTAAACTTCTTCTCGTACTCTTGAGCGATAGAATTCAATCGCTGGTCAGCCATCTCTTTGGTTGTGTGCTTGAGTTCTTTAAGCGATTGCCACCCAACTAATGCGATAAGTGAAGCGACACCCGCAATAATGTAGAAAAAATAGGTTACAGTCACGTTGGCGTAATTCAGCGATTTGTCCGCCACAGCGAGCTCACGGTCGGTCATCTGAATAGTCAAACGTCTTTCAAGATCTTGTTGGTCCATTCTTAGCTGCTTCAATTCATCCAAGATATAGCGTTCCATCAACGGTCGATCTAAATAGTCCAATTCTGAGTACTCAACCTCTTCGCTTGCAAAACTCATCGTGCTGAACACCGAGATAACTGCAATCAATAAGATTCGAAGCATTATACATTCCTTATATGTTTCATCTTTAGGCTAACTGTATCTTGTAATAGTCATACAAGCTAGGAAGTCGACAAGTTTGGCTTATTCGTATTAGTTAATAGTTATTTATAGCTCGATAGTCACTCACTTCTACAATCGATTCCTCCAACCACGGACTCTTCCAACAATCCTGCATAAATTCCATTGTGTGCTATTAGCTGTCGATGATTACCTTGCTCAACAATTTCACCCTTTTCCAACACCAAAATCGTATCTGAGTGACGAACGGTACTCAAACGGTGTGCAATCGCAATCACGGTTTTTTCCTTGAAAAGGCGCTGCATTGCTTTTTGAATTAGGTCTTCGGTGATTGAATCTACCGAACTGGTCGCCTCATCAAGCATCATCAATTGACCACCCTGTGCAACCGCTCTAGCGAACGAGATAAGCTGCGTTTGCCCTACAGACAAGTTGGATCCGTTCTTTTCCAAGTGGAAGTCATAACCTTGTGGCAATTGTTCAATAAACTTATCGGCATAAACATAGCGCGCAGCCTGTTCAACCTCAGTTCTAGATAGATGCGTTTTACCCAGCGCGATATTGAATTGGATGGTCTCTTCAAATAAGTGCACGTCTTGCATCATCATTGAGAACAAATGAGCAGAGTCTTCGCTTGAGATCTGAGACAGCTCTAATCCATTCAACAAAATGCTGCCTTCATAGTCTTGGTAGGTTTTAGAGATTAGACGCAGAATCGTCGACTTACCCGAACCCGTCGAACCCACAAGGGCGATTTGATGCCCTTTCTCCAATACAAACGAGACATTCTTTAGAACATAGGGAGAGTCGTCTTTGTAACGGAAGCTCACGTTCTTGAACTCTAGACTCACAAATTGTTCGAGCTGTTTTTCAACCTTGTTAGATGGCAGCAGGTTGCGTCCTTCCTCTTCAGTCGGCTCAACAAACAGCTCTTCAATATGGTCAAACGCTGCAAATGAACTCTGAATCGAAGCAATCTGCGAAGTAAAGTCACGGATCGGAACAAACACTTTCTCTAAGGTGTTGATGAACGCAATTAGCACACCCAACGTGAGTGCCCCTTCTATCACTTGCTCAGAGCCATACCAGATCATAATCGCGATGGTGATAGAGGTGATGCCAGAGATAAACGAGAACAAAATCGCATCGTATTTATTGATCTTCTTCTGCGCTCTTAAAAACTCATCGGTATAGCCTTGGTAACGCTGTTCTACTTGCTCTTCCGCTCGGTACATCTGAACGGTTTTCATACCAAATAAGACTTCTTGTAAAAAGCCAATACCGCGAGCGAGCGAAGAACGAGTCACCTTGTACAGTTCACGAAGTCGGTTTCTCACATACACCGTCAAATACATCACCGGCGGCATAATGATCAATACAATCATCGTTAACTGCCAATCAATGAAGAACATCATCACCAACAGAGCAATGGTGTTGATACTGTCTTTAACTAGCCCCACAACCGACTGAACAAACGTCTCGCCAATGGTTTCCAAATCACTGGTTAATCGTGAAAGCGTTACGCCAATCGGTGTGTTATCAAAATAGCTGCGTGGTAGTTTGAGCACACGAGCAAACAACACTGAGCGCATGTCAGTTATCGTGTATTGCCCGGTTTTACGCAGGTTGTACGAATAGGTGGTATCCACCACATAGCTCGCCACCAGCACGGCAACGAGATAGAAGACGTATTCGAGCAGACCATCCATATCCCCATGACTCAGGTGAACATCGATCACTTGAATGATCAGCCAAGGGAACAACAAGCTCGTGATGACAGAAAGAGGAAGCATAGCGATGCCCAGAATCGCAGAGCCTTTGTATTTCTTAGCAAACTTAAAAAAGTGCTTGAGGTACTTGAGATCAACACCTTTTAACATGCTGCTGCCTCCGTTTCATTCTGCTGTAACTGCCATGTATCGTAATAGTAATCGCACGTTTTCAATAACGTCGCGTGGTCGCCCTTCGCAATCACCTTACCTTCGTTCAACACGATAATTTCATCCATATATTCAAGGGCATTAACACGGTGTGAAACCACAAGTACCGATTGATTTTCCAAGCGCTTAAACAAGCCCTCTAAAATCTTACGTTCTGTTTCATAGTCGACAGCCGATAGAACGTTGTCCATGATGATCAGGTCGGTGGGTTGCAATAAAGATCGAGCAATGCTCAAGCGCTGTTTCTGACCACCCGACAACATGATCCCTTTCTCACCGACTAAGGTTTGGTCGCCATGCTCAAAACGTGTAACGTCATTGGCTAACTGACTCAGTTCTAAAACCTCATCAACCTGACTCTTTGCCAAGTCAGTATCTAAGCTACCGAAGCGGATATTGTCTTCGACGGTTGCAGAAAACAGATAAGGGTCTTGCGTCACGGTTTTCACGTAACGGCGCAAATCACTGCGTGAGAAGCTAGTGACATCTCTTTCGCCTAGGAAAACTGAATCTTCTGGTACATCCAAGTGATGGTTCAAGCAATTCACTAATGTCGTTTTACCCGCTCCGATTCCGCCTAGCACACCCACTTTCTTACCTGCTGGAATGTCAAAGCTGATGTCATCGAGAATCAGACGCTCTTCACCTGAATAGCTGAAGCTGAGGTTGCGAATAGAAAACGTTTTTCCCTTCAGAGATTCAACATCTAACTCAGTGAGCTTATCTTCATCAAGGTCTGGAATTTTTGCATTAAGAATGGTTTGTACACTTTGAATGCCGACCATGCCACGCTGATAAATGGTCGCGATTCTGCCAAGCTGCATCAATGGCATTGCGAGCAAAACCGAGTAAGTCAGAAAGGCAGTAATCTCACCAAGTGTGAGTTCCTGTCTCATTAACATGTAGCCACCGAGCCCAAGAATGATGATTTTCATCAGGTCATTGGCGTAGTCGAGTACTGGCATAAAGAAGACTTGAATACGTGTAATTTTAAGGCGGCATTCAAGTAATAACTGATTCAGCTTTTCAGTTTCAGCTTTCACCCAAGGTGACATCTGCTGGCTCTTAATCAAATCAATCCCAGACAGGTAACTCATTAGCTGAGCAGACAAGTTTTGCAGACGTTTCATGTGCTCTAAATGCAGCGTTTTCATACGCTTGAAGCCCACCCGAAAAATCACAAAAGCGATTGAGATAGGAATAATCGAATACAGTGTGAGTTCTGGCGATATACGCCACATATAAAGAGGTGTCAGCGATAACGCGAGTAACGCGTTGAAGAACTGAAGAAACCCCACACCAAACATCAGTCGGATGCCGCTAAGGTCATTATTCATGATTGAAATTAGCCGACCAGATGCAAAACGTTCATGAAAGCTGCTCGGTAAGCGATTCAGCTTTTGTAGAAGTGTACTCTTTAGTGCTGCTTCTGTAATTCGCCCCGGATTAAGCGCATAGATACGAGACAGAATTCTCACCACCACCATGGCAACCGACATACCGACCACGATCCAAACATAGGTTTGAAGCTGCTGATGGCCCGTTGTTGAAGCATCCTCAATAAGATCGATGGCAAGTTGGATATAACGAGGGATCTCTACCTGTAACCAGTTAACGAGAAAAATGAACACAATCGCCAGTAAGTACGAGGTGCGATTCATGCGCAAATAATGGGCAACAAACTGTCTTTTATTCATAGTCTTCTTTGTTTAGGGCAGGCTCACCGAGTTTTGGTGATTTCGTAAAGCTAGAAACGAGCGTCACTTAAGTAAAGATACACCTAAAACACCGGATTGATAATATCACTCCATTCATTTTATACAGGTTATCTCAGGTCTCGATGTTAGAAAAATTCACAACAAAAGCGCCTAAAACAACGTTACCGCCGAAATAGCGGTAACGTTGTTTGGTAGCAGATAAAGATTAAAGAATCACGTCTACATTATCGTCCTCAATATTTACAAGGAGTTTCACTTCACTTCCCATTGCCGACGGATACCAGACTTCAACCCATACTTTATCTACATGATTGGGTAAAAGGAGAGTTGTAGAGAACTCAATATCTTGATTGATTGGGCTCCTCAGCACTTGTGAGGTGTAATCGACAACATCACCATTGAATTCTGTATAAATACTCATAAAACCTCGAGAACTTTGCGAGCTTGCTACGTCAACGTTTACAGACACTTCTCTCTCCGTAGAAAAATCAAAACCTTCCGGTATAGATAACTCAGATGATTTAATAGACTGCGGTATCACTACTGGAGCAGGTGTCACCACGTTATTGCTACCAACGGTCGAATTACTCGGAGGAGTGACGGGGACCGGAGCCGTAGTATTGCTCGGAGGAGCGACAGCACTTGGAGATGAAGCGGTACTATCACCTCCACCTCCGCCGCCACAAGCTGAAAGGAATACAAAGCCTACACCACTCAAAATTAGTTTGATTGTTTTCATAAATCCTCCTGATTAATCTTCCGTTGACCAAGTTTTGTTGGCGTTAGGGTTTTGGTACCACGTTGGTTTTGAAGCACCGCCTGATGTAGCCCACTCAGCAAATTCGGGGTACACCTCACTAACATCAATGTATTCTGATGGATGATTCCAAGGTGATGAAATTAAGATACCCCAAGGCATGTTTTGTGTCGTTCGGTAATATTTATCACTAGACGGGTCTGAATCATCTTGTGCAATACCATAGAAATCACTCACTAACGTGCCACGCGACGTTGGTGGGAAGTCCGCAGTATGGATTTCTAAGTCTTTCCCTGGCGATGTAGAGAAACTGTCACCATGGTAATAACCCGCTCCCGCACCAAAGATGAATGGGTCGAAGCCACTTAATGGCATCAGTGAACTCGCTGTGGGCTCGTTTCCAGAAGCAAACGGCAGAGAAATACTGAACGTCATTTGGTCAGCTTCTAAAGTCAGACTACAAGAAGGGTTAGTGCGGTGGAACATACACTCACCGTTAATCGGCAGATCATTTTTTAGGTTCAACGACGCGACAACAACGAGGTCTCCTCCTGGCGATGCAACACTTTTGTCTTCACCCGTAAACGGCGAAATATTTACCCGAGTCGCGCCATTCTTTTGCACTCGAGCCGTTTGAAGATCGACATCTGACTCATCGAAGCCATCAAGCTTCCATCCCAGTCCATTACCATAAGAAGCACCGTAGGCCATTATGGTTCCCGTAATATCCATTCGAAGCACTGCGTCCTCTTTACTTAAAATGGTGGTGCGGTAGTAAACCACAACGTCATTTAAGTCGAAGTCACCAACTTCTGGCCAATTATCTTCGAAGGCCGCTGTATAGTAATTCGAATGTTGAACCGTTGTGCCAGGATCCGTAACGTTAAACACGTAGTCCTCAACTTCACCATCACCAACATAACCGTCACTCGGAATGTTAGGGCTACTCGCTAAACGGAATCGAGTTTGTACGCTCCCAACGACAGCATCATCACCCACTCGAATAGGGACGACTTGGCTTCCATCTACAACAGAATGATTTTTTAGTATCTGCTCGTCATCCTCAAAAGATCCATTCATATCCCAGTCAGCCCAAGCTTGCAGATAACCACTCCCCACAACGTTGACATTAATTAAACTGTCTAAGCCAACTTCAAGGTTCGTCAACAATGTAATTCCGTCCTCATCATTTCCGCCAACATCCAAATCATCGCCGTTGGATGATGCACCAGGTTGGCCATCTGTATCGGCATCAACACTAGCACCTAAGTACAGTGTGGAAGATATCGCATGCTCAGCACCGTTACTCGCCTGCAACGTTCCATAACTATCAGGAGCGTCACCAAAATCAGATTCATCTGAACTTTCTATTGGCGTAGTAAACCCAGATAAGTCCCAGTTACCGTCAAATGCCGAGAAAATCGGGTTGGGGAAACTACTGCTACTGCTCGTAACCGTTTCAAATTGTAGAGTTACAATCGAGGTATTCTTGTAGGTGAATTTTACAGCACCGGAAGTGTCGGTTTCCGAATAGTTCGTACCTGACCCGGTGAATAGAACCGACGTTCCATCGGCACTCTCTTCCGCCGTCAAACTCGCGCTAGCACTACCAAGTTGATAACTGTAGAAACCTTCACTTTTAAACACTCTTACTTGCTCCGACTGCACGGGTTCGCCATCAATGTCATAGCCAATCATGTCAAATTCGGGAAGTGTATAAGGCACTGAGAACGTACCTGAGAGTCCATCCGTACCATCATAAAATTCAAAGGTATAGGTTAGACCTGCAGAGCCCGCAGAGTTAGTTTGATAGAGAAAACCAATATCTCCTGAGGGTTGTGTTGCACCAACTTTGTAGTTAGGAGCATGAAACAAAAATGTCGCATCACCGAACACACTACTAGACACTTTGGCATCTATTGTTTTTCCATCATGTGTACCAACATTGAGGAAGTGCATCGAAGATCCATCATAGGTTGGCCCAGCCCACGAACTGCTGCCGTTCGTCGCCTCTACATGATTTGAAAAGTCCAAATCTACCGTCGTTGCATAGACAGGGGCACTGGCAACTGCCGTCATAAGATAAATAACTTGCTTGTATTTCATAGTAAACCTCAACTTCTTCTTCGCATGAGCGATTTCCTTGAAAAGTGTGTGAACTCTGAACGGCAAGTTAAAGAAGCGTCTCAGTTAACTCTGAAACAAACTATTCGCATCTTTGTTGATTGTGTTGGTGCCGATAACGCGAGCTGCTTAATACAAAGAAGCAAAAGAGAAGCCAAGTTTCCGATCGTTTTAAAACCACTGTATAACATTGAAAAGTAAGACTTATTTTTCTAAATTTAAATGACAGTCAGAATGAAACGGTCTTTTCTTCAAAATAAGAATCAATTTGATGAGAGGTTAGTCAACTTGAAAGTCTGTTAGATAAGGAAACGTTCTATGCTGGTTGGAAACGGATAGGTTGTTTACGGACTGGAGGCGTTTTGCTTAAAACTAAAATTACGATGGGTTAGCTCAACTAAAGGAGGGAGGAAATATTGTTGGTTCATGGTGAACAAAACTGTTTAAAACATTCTACTTTTAAACAGTTTTGATTTATTAAAAGGGTTACAGCATTTCCTTTGCGATTAAATGCAGCAAAAAGGTTTCACGTTCAATGCTCATGCCTTTTTTAGGGCTCTCAGCCATGGTCTTTTCGTTGTGAGCGATCGCTTCATGGATATTCATCCACACCGGTTTCATCCCGTTTTTCACTTCGTAGTCTTCGTAAGCTGTTTCGCCAAGCTCACGATCAATCTTGCATGAGTAGCAGTAAGAAATCATGAGCATTATATCCGCGTCATCTTTATACCAAGGACGAAACTCTTCAAAAATACCGAACGGTTTAATACTGTGAATGTTCTTTGCACCCGTTTCTTCTTCAAGCTCACGGACCATACCTGCGATCACATCTTCACCGTCATCCAAACCACCACCAGGAATGGTGTAGTCGTGATAACGCTCTGTATAAAGCATCAAAATGTCTTCGCCATCTAACACAATCGCACGTGCAGCATTGCGCTTATATACCGTCTTATTGTCTAGGTGATCGATATCAGGGTGAATAGTGGTTTTTAGGTGTCTCATGATTCTGACTGCTCTACTGAATTTGGCGGCATCATATCATAATCATCAATAGATTCGACGTTCTCCGTCCCCTGAAAGAACACATAACCTCTGCTTTTGATCGCTGTTCCCCCACTGCTATCTAGTAGAAATAACCATCAAGTAGCACCTTATTGACGGAGGCCGTTCCTGTTAGAGCACCAGCTATGCCAGCATGATCAAACACTCAAAAATCCGTTAAAAATAGCGAAATATCAACCTATTTCAATATCTTGACCAAATTAGAACAACCTTTTCTGAAATCTAAAATATACTAGTTTCATAGAGCTTCTAATCTGGTTCTGTAGAACTTAACGCATTCGATTATAGAGTTATCACGTAGGAGATAAACATGAAGAAAATTGGTTTGATGGCTGTATTTGCCGTTGTGTTGGGCGGTTGTGCAAACGACTATGCAGAATATAGCGAAGGCCAACGTGTTTCAGTGGCTAACCCAGCTGCGGTTTATTGTGTTCAACAAGATGGTGAATTAGACACCGTAACTGAAAACAATCAACGCACTACTTATTGTGTATTTGATGACGGTGAACGTATCGAACAGTGGGAATACTACCGCAACAACCATGAGCAAAAAGAAGAAAGCTAAGCTGCGACATCGTGAACTGTTGACGTAACACCTATACACGACGTTGACCCTTCACTAATGCCACCCTGTCAAATGACATGACATTAGGTAAACTGTTCGCTATCGAGCGGTCGGTTTACCTTACTATACACATCAACTTTGTACACACATCACCTTTGGGCTACCTATCTGTATTACTAATATTGGTGTTTTCGCTATCTCCACCAGCGATGTGTGTGATCTAATTCTGGATCTAAATAACGATTCAATAAAGTCAGGTTAGTATCGAGCAATGCTAGGTACTCCCTAACTTTTTCTATGTCGATTCCGACTGGGGTATTTTGGATGCAGGTCTCCAACACTGGAAGCAAGCTTTCTACGATATCAAAATGAGATGAACGCCCGACTAACTCCTTTGCCGCTAACAAGGCTTCCAAAGACAATCTTTCTGGCTCTCGTCTTACTGAATCCAAATCCCTCTTAAATGCACCCACAGAGACACCTTCAAGATAGACTCGGTAGGTCGTCAGAGCATCCATTAACAGAAACAATTGCCCTTGCTCTGTTTGATGAGGGTATGGCACTGCGACATGAGCCTCTCGCTGAGGATCTATTTGTAGTTCCACTCCAAGTGCAGAGCACTTCTCGACCAAAACCTTAAGCAAACCTTGCTCGTCCATCAGCGATTGAATCTCGAAGATACGTTGTAAGTGGTAGTCATTAGAAACGAACGTCACCGTCACACTCTGCCCGCGTGTAAACAGCCCACTTTCAATCATCTCTGAGGCCAAGTTTTGAATGTTCTCAACCGTATTTGTCGAATGCTGCTCAAGTAAAACCGCCCCTATGGGAAACGGATACTCACGTTGATTTTCAAGCTCTCGAAAATACTCGTGCATCATATCGGCTTCAGAAACGGTTTGGCCTTGTGTCACCCCACCACAGAACGCCACAGCCGTTTGCTGGTTCGACTCTTCAGCCAAAGGCCCAGCCAGATACTCAACTAAAGCATCAACTCGACTGATTCCTTCATTAGTCAATTTATTCTCATTAAGTCGCTTACCTAGCACAATAAGGAGGTGAATAATGCTCATTTTATGTTCAAGTCTCGTTTTAGTGATTAGATGGAGTGAATTATGTATACAATACTTATTAACAAAAGTATTTTGAAATTCTTACATGTTGCTATCAATAATGCTCACTATTGATAGCAACATCTCGGGTCATACAAGAATAGACGTGTCGCTTTAAAGCAAACATAGCACGCTCTTGTATTTCATCGCTCTATGCTTGCTCAACACGAGTTTCAATAAAAGAGACCTTTAAAGCAAAGAGCCAGCTCAATCGAATAACTGTTTCAGCCAAAGAACTGCTTCACCCAAAGAACAGGTTCACTCACAGAAGTGGAACTAACGAAATACAAATTTTACACAGAGTTCGTTCATCGAACCGTCTTCACAGGAAGTTACTATGCTGTCTATTTTTGATATCTACAAAATTGGGGTTGGACCGTCCAGCTCCCACACAAATGGACCAATGATCGCTGGGTTTAACTTTACCCAAAAAATTGATGCTCAGCTTACACAAGTAGAGCGTATTCAAATCGACTTATACGGCTCGTTATCATTAACGGGTATTGGTCACCATACAGACAGAGCAACCTTATTAGGTTTACTCGGCAACCGCCCCGACACCATTAAAATTACCAGTGCTAACAAAGCAATGCGTAAAGCAATTGAAGATAAGTCTCTACTGGTTAGCGGTAACCATGAAATTCACTTCGACGTAGAAAGCGACTTGCTGTTCCATAAAACCAACCTTCCGCTGCATGAAAATGGCATGACCATCTCTGCTTTTGACGCAAGCGGTAGTCTTTTAGAGATGGAAACATATTACTCAATTGGTGGTGGCTTTATCGCAACCGCTGATGAGCTACAAAATGGCAAGCAAGAAGCGAAAACGCAAGTTGAGTTCCCTTTTACTTCTGCTGACCAGCTACTTGAATTATCAGAGCAACAAGGACTTAGCCTTGGAGGCTTAATCCTGCGTAATGAAGTGTCTTTCCAAGGTATGGATGCGATTGACCAGAAAGCCGACCAAATCTGGAAGGTGATGTCTCTGTGCATGCAGCGAGGCTTCGACACCGAAGGCATCCTTGATGGCGGTCTTGAAGTGACGCGTCGAGCCCCTGCTCTTTTGAAAAAGCTTGAGGCCAATGCTTCGATTGAAAACGATCCAATGGAGATCATGGATTGGATTAACCTATTTGCCTTTGCTGTGAGTGAAGAAAACGCTGCGGGTGGACAAGTCGTAACATCGCCAACTAACGGAGCGGCTGGCGTTATCCCTGCGGTACTAATGTACTACCACCGCTTCATCAAAGAGCTAGACACCAAGCAGTTGAAAGACTTTTTAGCAGTCTCTGGCGCTATTGGCATCTTGTACAAAACCAACGCTTCGATTTCTGGTGCAGAAGTGGGTTGTCAGGGCGAAGTTGGCGTGTCTTCATCAATGGCAGCAGCAGGCTTAACCGCCCTACGCGGTGGTAGCAACGAGCAAATCTGTATTGCAGCTGAAATCGCTATGGAACACTCACTAGGCATGACATGTGATCCGATCGGTGGTCTTGTTCAGGTGCCATGTATCGAGCGCAATGCAATGGGCGCAATGAAAGCCATCAACGCATCACGTATGGCGCTGAAACGCACCAGTAAGTGTCTTATCTCGTTAGACAAGGTTATCGCAACCATGTACCAAACAGGTAAAGACATGAACAAAAAGTACCGTGAAACGTCCTTAGGTGGCTTGGCCGTGATCCACATGGCTCCTCCTTGTGAATAACCGCTAAGAACACGTGTCGAGAAAGCCGCTGTAGAGACGGCATTCTCGTAAACGTCGTTTTCGATACCCAAACAGAGCCAGCCACCAAGCTGGCTTTTTTATTGGCTAAAATCCAACAGCTAATTGAAAGTGATACTCACTTGAATATTTTACAAGATTACCACCCGTAACTTTCCTTTCTTGGCTCGCGGATTAGCAACAAATAAATCTGACCGACATTTACACAACCATCCACTAGCAAAATCTAATATTGCATATTTAACGCATGAGAAAAATGAATCGCCCGATAAGAAAAGATATAGAGAGCAAAGTAACGAACACAGCAAATGTTTCATTTTATGTATTGCTATTAATGATATTATAATTGGGTAATTACACTACATATCAACACAAATGTGAGAATAAAATAATGTGGAATAGATTAAACAAATCAATGATGTTCTGCCAGATGATGTTCGGACTTTCGTTCTATGGCGTCATGGTGATCTTGACTCGTTTCTTCCTTGAAGATCTGAACTACAACGAAGCCGACACCATGATGGTTGTTGGTGCTTTCTCTGCAATCGGGCCGCTATTTGCTATCGCAGGCGGTTTCATCGCCGACAAATTTTTAGGCGCATACCGATCATTGACCATTGCCTTTCTCGGATTCGCAAGTGGTTACGGTCTACTAGTACTCGGTGCCGCAGCGACTAATGTTCCAATGGCATTATGTGGTATTGCTTTAGCGAGTTATGCGCGTGGTTTGATGTCCCCTTCTTACCCAAGTCTTTACAAACGCACGTTCAAAACTCAAGAAGATTTCGAAAATTGCTACCCAATCAACTACTCAGTAAACAATATTGGTGCTCTATTAGGTCAATACTTGTTCCCAATGCTAGTGCTAGTTGTCGGTTTCCACGGTGGCTTCCTTCTTTCAGGTGTTCTAGCCGGTGCTGCACTTCTGATGATGCTCTTTGTTCGCAAAGGCCTTGTTGAAGCAAGTGCTGAAATCGATCAACAACCAGTTAGCACGAAAAACTGGGCTGCGTTCCTCGGTCTTTCTGCTGCAATGATTGGCTTGGTATTCTTCATGTTTTCTAACATGGATATTGGCCAGAACATCGTTTACGCGATCGGCGCGGCAGCAATCATCTACTTTGTCTCTTTGATGATGAAATCGAAGAAATCAGACATGCTGAAAATGGGTACTATCTTAATCATCACATTCCTGACGACATGCTTCTTCGTGTACTACGGCCAAATGATGACGTCGATGACAATGGTAGCGATCAACACAATGCGTGGCGATCTACTGGGCTTCATCCCTGTAGCCCCAGAAGCTTCAATGGCAATGAACCCACTTTGGTGTATGGTTGCAGGCCCTATTATTACGGGTATCTTCTCTAAGCTAGAAAAGAAAAACATTCACTTCTCTACCGCAACCAAAGTAGGTTTCTCTTTCATTCTGACGGCGATCGCTTTCGGTATCTTAACGATGGCAGTAACGACCGTAGGTGAAGATATTCTGATTCGCCCTGAAGTGTTCTTAGCAATCCACTTCTTCCTGGCATTTGGTGAAGTTATTGTTGGTTCTATGGTTGTAGCCTTCATTCTGTCTGTTGCACCTAAGCACATCGAGAACTTCTCAGTAAGCTTATTCTCTGTAGCAATCGCAATGTCAGGTATTGTTGGTGCCGTATTCTCAACGTCTATTGCACTTGAGAAAGGCCAAGAGATCACACAAGAGATCGTTCAAACGGTTTACGGTGATTACTTCCAAATGCTGACTGTTTTAGCGGTTGTAATGGTGGGTATCGCAATGGCAGCATCGTTCATTATTCGTAAGATGCTAGACGCAGCGAAAGCCGCAGATGAGACGATTGAACTAGAGCAAGCAAACAGCTAATTCTGCTCACGTTAAATAGCTATAACACTTCAAGCCCTCTAGTTTTCTAAAGGGCTTTTTTGTCGGTATGGATGCCAGGGTAAATAGATTGGTGATTCAAGTTACGTTGCGCTGTGTAAATCAAAGTAAATGATAACTATTAGTATTGAGTGTTTTTTAGTTCAAGATTATGATGTCGGAATCAAAACCTAAGAGAGCCTTATATGAGCAAGCCTAGCCCTATCACATTAACTGTTACTCAAACCTCAACCATTACACCGAACATGCAGCGTATAACGCTTTGCGGTGAAGGATTAAGTAAGTATCCAACCGAATGTGCCGGCGGCTACATCAAGCTTTTATTCTCGCCACTCGGCACAACCGATTTAAGCCAACTAAATGACGGTGAGCGCCCAATCATGCGTACTTACACCATTCGTCAGTACAATGCTGTTGAACAATTTATTGAGGTTGATTTCGTTCGCCACATCACTACAGATTTGCAATGTGGTTTCGCTGCAAGATGGGCAATGAACGCAGAAGTGGGTGACACAATTTCAGTGGCTGGCCCAGGTTTAATTCAAGGACTTAACCTAGAGTCAGACTGGTTCTTCTTAGTTGCAGATATGACATCCCTACCTGCGCTTTCTGCAAAAGTAAAATCGCTTCCAGAGCACGCCGTAGGGCACGCCGTCATCCAGATCAATTCAACAGCAGATAAACAAACGCTTGAAGCACCTCAAGGTATAAAAGTCACTTGGTTAATTGAAGATGAAACTGAAGAAACACTTTCACAAACGGTTCGCAATTTAGAATGGTTAGACGGTCAGGTTTCGATTTGGACAGCGTGTGAATTTGAAAGCATGCGCGAGCTGAGACAATACTTCCGAAACGAAAAAGAAGTCGCGAAAGAGAACATCTACATCAGCAGTTATTGGAAGCGTGGCGTCACTGAAGACGGCCACAAAGTGTTGAAGCAACAAGATGCTCAAGCTTTAGTGGGTTAAGTCTGTTACCACATACATCTTTTGCCAGATAAATAAAAAACGCCCTTAGCGAAGTTCGTCTCGTTAAGGGCGTTTTAGTTTGAATCCGATGAAGCTCAAAGCCGAAGTGTAAGATTAAATACTCTCTCCCACTTCAATCTCATAACCGAGATCCAGCTTCGCGACCCATTCTTTATTGCCTTGTAAACGCGCTACAACTTGCTGTGCAGCGACTTTACCAATCTGCTCCCTTGGTGTTACTACAGTCGCTAAACGAGGCGTCATCGCCACTGTGATGTCGTGTCCGTGGAAACCTGCAATCGCCATCTTCTCGGGTACTTGAATACCACGTCGTACGCATTCGTAAAAAGCACCAATGGCCAAATCATCGTTAGTACAGAAAATACCATTCACTTCAGAGTGCTTATCAAGTAACTCACCAATCAGTTTTGCGCCTAAAGTAAACGAGGACGCGTCTTCCGTTTGCAGCGTTACTGGCGTTTTGTCGGCTTCTTGCATCGCATGCTCATATCCCGCCATTTTCAAGCGAGTACGTTCATCCATTCGAGCAGCCAAATAAGCGATATTGGTACGCCCTCGATCGAGCATGGTTTTGGTCATCGCTCTAGCCGCTTCAAAGTTATCAAAGCCCACTGCTTGTTCGATACGGGGAGACACCGAATCCATAATTTCAATCACAGGAATAGAAACAGTCTGCAGCATTTTACGCGCTCTATCTGTGTGCACATTTTCTGACAGGATAATCGCGTCAACGTTGTAAGAAAGCAGTGAAGCGATGCTTCGCTCTTCCAGTTCTGCGCTATAGCCATAGTGGGCAATCATGGTTTGGTAGCCTGCAGGCGCGGTGACTTGTTCAATGCCACGGATAACTTCGGCGAAAACTTGGTTAGTTAACGAGGGAACAAGAACACCGATAGCATTGCTTTTTGCGTTAGAAAGAATGTCTGGCGCACGATTAGGGATGTAACCTAACTCGTCGACTGCAGCGCTGATCTTATCTCGCAGTGCTTCTGATACCTGTGAAGAGTCTCTTAGACAGCGACTGACGGTCATTTTGGTGACACCAACTAGGTTGGCAACATCTTGTAATGTGGGACGTTTTTTCTTATTCGACATAATTAGTAATTATTATTTTTGAGTTATGTTACTGGTAACAGTGTATCCGACTGACGTGGAATTTGAAGCCTAATTTAGTAAAATGTTGATACAGCGTCATAATTACAAACGCCCTCTTGTTGAGGGCGTTATTGATTGTTTAAGCGTTCACTTTTACTTCAGTTCTTGGAGACTGACTCCAAGTCACGTGAAACTTTTCAGCTTCATCTCTATCGACTCGCGAATAAGTATGAGAACCAAAATAGTCACGTTGCGCTTGCAGCAGATTTGCAGGCAACACCTCACAACGTAATGAGTCGAAGTAACTCAGAGCAGAGCTGATTCCCGGCATCGGCACACCATACAGAGCTGAGTTCGCTACCGCGATGCGCCAAGCAAGCTCACGCTCTTCCACTTGTTTGATGAAAGCCTCATCAAATAACAGGTTCTCAAGCTCACTATTTTGTTGGTAAGCCGATGTGATACTTTGCAAGAATGCTGCACGAATAATACAACCTGCTCGCCAGATCTTAGCTATTTGAGTGAAATCGAGATTCCAACCTTCTTTGTCTGACGCTGTCTTCAATAAATCAAAACCTTGGGCATAAACAGACAGTTTGGCGCAATATAGGGCATCGTGAAGCTCAGAAATAACCTCTGTTTTATCCAGCTGACTCTTATCCACAATATTGCCTTTCAAGAGTTTACTACCCTGAACTCGCTGTGACTTTTGGCCGCTCATCGCGCGTGAATAAACCGCTTGAGCAATGGTTGGGGTTGGACACCCTTCTTGAAGGCTGTTAACTGCCGTCCACAAACCCGTACCTTTCTGCCCTGCTTTATCAAGCACAACCTCAACGAACGGCTTACCCGTTACAACATCTTCTTGTTGAAGAATATCGGCACTGATTTCCATCAGGTAACTATTAAGTACACCGTTGTTCCATTGTTCAAAGACTTGTCCAACCTCTTGAGCTGGCATATCAAGCACATCACGCATGAACTGGTAAACTTCACAAATTAGCTGCATGTCGGCATATTCAATACCGTTGTGTACCATTTTCACATAGTGCCCTGTGCCAGAAGGACCAACATACGCCGCGCACGCTTCACCCGCTTCAAACTGAGCAACCGGTAGTCCACTCGCATCCACTTTTGCAGCAATCGCTTCCCACATCGGTTTCACATATTGCCAAGCCGATTGGTCACCACTGGCCATGAGCGCAGGGCCAACACGAGCGCCTTCTTCACCACCAGACACTGCGGTGCTGAAAAAACGAAGCTTACCTTTGTAATTCTGTTCACGCGTTTCGGTATCTGTCCATAAGCTGTTACCCGTATCGATAACAATATCGTCGCTCTCCAAACCTGCATCAAGCAGATTATTTACGACGATATCGACAGGTTTTCCGGCAGGAACCGATAACGCGATAACACGTGGTTTCGCTAACCCCTGAAGAATGTCTTCAAGATTAACACCACTAGTAAAGAGGCCTTTTCCTTCAAATGTCTCATTGAGCTGCTTCGCTTCAGAGCTAGCACGCTCAATGTTGTCTGTATTGAGGTCAAAGCCTGCGACATTAAAGCCGTTATCAAGTAGGTTGAGTGCCAGGCTTTTACCCATCACTCCTAAACCAATCATCGCAATGTCATTTTTTGTCTGAGTCATGGTTTAGCCTATCTGCTTAATTTGTTTGAGTGCACTTTCTACTACCTGTTCAACATCTTGTGAGATATCAACAAACAACGCCTCGCCTTCACTCGGTTCAACCAAGGTTGCGAATTGGCTTTTCAACATTTCTTGACCATTGAAGTAATGGTTCTCACGCGCTTTATGGCGGTTCCAAATAGTGTCGAAGCTACCTTGTAGGTACACGATAACTAAGCCTTCATTGTTCTTTCGTAGAATGTCGCGGTATTGTGGTTTCAATGCAGAGCAAGCAATCACAGCACTTGGTTGTTCAATGTATTGCTTGTTAAGTGTTTCTAGCCATCCTTGACGATCTTCGTCAGTCAGCGGAATACCTTGGCGCATTTTTTCTACATTGCTTTGCGGATGGAAGTCATCGCCATCAAAGAATTGAAGATCTAAAGCCTGTGCGATACGGCTACCAATCAGGCTTTTTCCGCATCCAGATACGCCCATCACGAGTATTTTTTTGCTTTTCATAAGGCAAGCCTTCCCTAAGCCCCAACCAAAACTGGGGCTGACAATCGAATCTAATAGTTAAACTTGTGTTGCTGCTGATCGGTTCCTGAGCGTTAAATTCACTCTGGAACCTTCGTTGTTATTGCCACCAAAGCGCGAGCTGAGGGAAGATAATAACCAGTGCCAGTACCAATACTTGAAGTGCAATGAACGGCAGTAGTGAAGAGAAAATCTCACCTAAGCTGATGTCTTTTGGTGCTACTGATTTCAAGTAGAATGCCGCAGGACCAAACGGCGGTGACAAGAACGACACCTGCATGTTTAGGCAGAACACAACGCCGAACCATACTGGGTCAAAACCAAGGCCAGTGATGATT
Source organism: Vibrio sp. 10N.222.49.A3 (assembly GCF_041475145.1). Lineage (NCBI taxonomy): Bacteria > Pseudomonadati > Pseudomonadota > Gammaproteobacteria > Vibrionales > Vibrionaceae > Vibrio > Vibrio sp. 10N.222.49.A3. The sequence continues at coordinate 54,452 of NZ_JBFRVM010000037.1, read as the reverse complement.
GGAACGAAGATTGGCATTGTTAGAAGTGCTACACCTACCCAGTCAAGGAACATGCCTAGTACCAACAAAATAGCCATCATGATTAATAGCGTTACTGTCGCGTTACCGCCACTGAGCGCAAGGATGGTTTCTTCAACAAAATCAATGCCGCCCATCAGGTTGTAGATACCAACCAATGCGCTTGCACCGATACCAATCCACATGATCATGCCGCAGGTACGCATGGTTGCGATGGCACTCTCTTTCAGCATGTTGTAGTTCAGCTCACCACGGATTAGTGCACTGATCATGATGCCAACTACACCCAAAGCAGACGCTTCTGTTACTGATGCGATACCTGTGTAGATACTGCCCAAAACCGTTGCGACAGAAAGCAATGGGAAGAACAGAGCTTTGAAGTAACTTGGCTGATTGGCGATGTCTTCTTCTGTCTCATCATCACTTGGAATTGGCGCAAGAGAAGGGTTGAGCTTACAGCGAACCAGCACGTAGCCGATGTAACAGCCAGCAAGAATAAACGCTGGTAAGAATGACGCTTTAAACAGGTCGCCAATCGATACGCTGGCTGTCATACCGTAGATGATCAGTACGATACTTGGTGGAAGCATGGTACCAAGTGCGCCACCCGCACAGGTTGTACCGATAGCAAGCTTACGGTCATAACCCAAGCGAAGCATTTGTGGCAGTGCAAGAATACCCAGTAGTACCGTTTCACCACCGATAACGCCTGACATCGAAGCCAATAGAACCGCAACTAGTAGCGTTTGAACTGCAACACCACCACGAACCTTACGGCCGACAGATTTCATTGCATCAAACAGGTCTCGCGCGATACCCGAACGGTCTAATAAAGCCGCCATCAATACGAACATGGGAACGGCAAGGAAAACATAACCAGAAGCAAAGCTGTAGGTACGGCTTGCGATCAAAGGCAGGGCATCAGGACCAAACCAACATAGAGTGAAGAAAATCGCGACAAAGCCTGTTACGAACGCTAGCTGCATACCGGTCAGTAGCAAGCCAATCATCATAACCAGCATGAGCAAACTGCCCCATGCGATACCAATAGAAGATAAATCAAACATCGTCATTCTTCCTTAGACCCATCAACTCTTGGATTAGGTGCAATACAAACTGGACAACAAGAACACACAAAACGACAAAAATCAGGCCTTTCAGCAACGCAGGATAAGGCGCGTTTAACACTGAACCTGATGTTTCAAGGCGGAATTCACCCCATGGTGCAAACCACGCTTCTTCCGCAGTGAAGTAAGCCGCGTAAGCGAGCATGCCAGCAAAGGCTAAACCAACAATGTGGTGAACAAGATTAAGATATTTGCGTGCTTGGTTAGACACTGAATCGTAGATAAGAACCACACGTACATGCTTATTCGCAGCAAACGCGTAGATACCACCAATAATGAATAAAGAACCACCGATGAAAGAAGCTGTTTCATGTACCCATGTGGTCGGGGCATCGAATGCGTAACGCATCACAACTTCATAAAATGAAATCAATACAGTAAAAATAAACAACCAGCTCACGAGATTACTGAACTTTATAACAAAACGATCAAGCGCATTTCTTGGTTGCTCGTCGTTTTCAGCTGGGGCGTGGGGGATTTTATCGGTCATGGGCCAAATTTCCTGGGAGAATACGGGAGAGCAATGCCCTCCCCCGTCAGTAAACTAAGTTTAAGTTACAGCAAGCCGTTTTCTTCTAAGAACACAGTCACTGAAGTGTAAACTTTTCCTGCGTTATCAGAACGCTCGGCAAATACCTTCCATTGGCCTTTCGCGATTTCACGGAACTTCTTACGCTCTTCTTGAGACCAGTCGTGGATAGTAATTTCAGGGTTCGCTTGAGCTTCTTTAAGCGCAGCTTGGTCAGCCATTTTCAGCTGAGTTGTCATGTCGTAAGAGAAGTCACGAACTGACGTTTGCAGCATTGTTTGTAGATCAGCTGGCATCTTGTCCCACTTCTTCTGAGAAATAGAGATATCGATAAGCGGCAATGAGTGGAAGCCAGGTTGAACTGGATGTGTTGCAATATCGTTCATGCCCGCTTTTTGGTTGGTAGAAAATACCGTGTAGTCCGCAGCATCAATTACGCCTTTGCTTAGGCCAGTAAATACTTCAGAACCCGGCAGGTTTACTGGAGTCGCACCCGCCGCTGCAAATACTTGTTGAACTAGGCCTTCAGGCGCACGTAATTTCAGGCCTTTAAGATCCGCAACACCATCGATTGGCTTTTTAGAAATGAAAGATTCAACACCCGTCGTAGAAGCACCAACAAATTGAACACCGTAAGGCTTGTACAGTTCGGTCATTAGCTCATTACCACCACCGTAGTTCATGTACTGAAGCAGTTGTGTTGTGTCTGACCATGCGCCGACCATGTTACCGATAAGACCAAATGCTGGATCTTTACCAGAGAAGTAACCTGTTGCTGTGATGTGACCATCTAGGATGCCCATTTTGATCGCGCCTAGCGTTTCTGTATGCTTAACCACAGCGCCTACAGGCAGAAGATCGATATCAATACGTCCGTTAGACATCGTCTCTACGCGCTCAGCCCACTTCTGCTGAACCTTGAAGTTCAAATCACCAGATGGGTCTGAAGATTGAATTTTAAGTTTAAAGTCTGCAGCCATTGCTGAAGTAGCAAATAGACCAGTGAGGGAGGCAGCAATCAGCGTTTTAGTCAGAGCTTTCATTTGGGTATCCTTATGAGTTTCACAGAGTCCGGTTTGTAATTATATGTTACCGGTAACGTTGAGGTGAATGTTACCGGTAACTTCACAGCCTTGTCTATGAGAAGGATCACATCTTTAACATTAGTAAAACGTTTGCTATCAATAAGAAAAATGCGACTGAAAAGTCACATTATAGGTTGGAGGTAGGATTTAATTTCTTTTTAAGTCAGTGAGATAACTAAGCCAGCAATGATAAAAACGACGCCTACACCACGTGTAACGTGCCACTTTTCCTTTAAAAAGTAGATCCCCATCACTACGCCGAAGATGATACTTACTTGCCTAAGTGCAACAACCAAGCTGACGTTCTCTGTCATAGTCATCGCAAATAACACCAAACCATAAGTCGAAGCCATCATGATGCCGGCCACTGTGGCTTTCTTTCGCAGTATCCAAGCATTAGTAAACTCGATTCTTTGGTTGGTTACGAATAACCAAACACTCAGCGGAATCACAATCGCCCAAAACTGAATGCCTAGGTAGAAAATCGCAGTGTGTTTGTTAGTAACGGTGGGTGTGCTTAGAGGCTCTAATAATAGAAGCGCCTCTTTATCAATGATGGAATAGCCCGTGGTACCAATAGCGGCGATTAACGCCCACAACACGCCGAGGTTGAGATACGCTTTTAACCTAAGATCTGAAAACTGCTTTAGTGGTACAAACATGCAGCCTAATGTTATTAAAGTGAACCCAATCCATTGATTCACTGACAATTCATAGCCGATCAACACCGTGCCTAAACCCACCATCAACACAGGCAGTGCTCGTGCCATTGGGTAAATCACACCGATATCAGCCTGTTTATAGGCCGCGCCTAACCCAATCAAATAGACGATTTGGCAGATCCCACTTAAGAAGACCAGTTGCCAGAATGGAAGTGAGATATTTGACAGCCCTACACTGTGAACATACCAGAGCAAGTAAGGTGTCAATATCGCTGCGGCGGCAAAGCCAGAGGCTAGGAAGAAAGACGAACCCGATCCTTGATTAGATTTACCTAGAACATTCCAACCCGCATGAAGCAAAGCCGAAATAATCACGATTACAATGGCAGAGAATTCCATTTCATTCCTAAATTATTGATGAATTAGCACAACGGCTGACAACCGGTGATAAAAAAGGCCTCCGAATAAGAGACCTTTGATCGTTTCAATTGGGCAATACTGCATAATTGCAGATATGCCAGCATTCTAAAGTATGACTAGCGCTCTAGCTGGGCTATCGACTCAATGCTGATCGCATCATGACGCCAATACTCAATATCGCAGTCAATCAAATCACCGTTCTGATTGTAGTTAACACGCTCAACCACCATAGCAGGAGAGCCAGAAGTCGCACGCAGAGCTTGTGCTGTTTCACCCAGTAATGACGTTGTGCTCACGCGATAACGAATCTTCTGATACACCACGCCAAAGTGCTCTCGGTATATGTCCGTCAACGACTTAGACAAGTCGTAGTCAAGCAAGTTAGGGAACAGTTCAGGTCGAATATAGTTGGTCACATACACAACCGGTCTGTCTTCAAGGTAACGAACTCTGTCTACTCGATAAACATCCGAAAAAGGTTGTAGCTCAAGAAGCTTAGTTGCTTCCTTGGTTGCTAACATGCCTTTCGCTGCCACTAATTCTGTTTTCGGCTTACGATTCTGCGACAAAGCCATATTAGTGAAGTTCAGCGTTTGAGTTGGGTCGTAGCGCAGTGGCGCTGGAGAGATAAACCAACCACGGCGGTCTTCTCGATAAATACGCCCTTCAGCTTCAAGTGAAGACAGCGCTTCACGCAACGTTACTCGTGTTGTATCAAACGATTCAGCCAGTTTGCGCTCCGCAGGCAGCTTCTGTCGTGGCGTTAACATGCCCGACTCTATCTGCTCTACGATGACGTCTTTGATTTTTACGTACTGCACTTCATTTCCTTTTATTCTTGTTCTTGTCGTCAGCCATTCCTTGGCCAACTGCAATATAAAATGGTTCGCTAGCGTTTGCGCCAAGCTTGGGTGCGCTTCTCAAATAACTTGTTGATTAGCATATGAATCAACTTCGCGCTCGCTGCCGATATCATAATCATCACCGCCATGGCTGCTGCTGCACCGGTTTGTCCCGCATCGTCCATATTCAGTACTGAAACTGACGCAAGTATCGTATCGGTAGAATACAAGAATACTACCGCAGATGTCGTGGTAAGTGCATTAATAAACAAGTATGTCGCAATATCTAAAATCGCAGGCAAACAAACCGGCACCGTTACCTTAAAGAACAGCTTGTATTGCGGTAGGTTAACTGAAGCCGCCGTTGCTTCTATCTCTTCAGGCAGCTGTTTTAATGCGGTTAATGCCGTCATGTGCCCTACCGTGTAGTAGTGAACCACGGTGTTGATCACCAAGAACGCCATCGTGCCATACAAAAAGTTAAGTGGGTTGCTCAAGTCATTAAAGTAGAAGATGTACCCCAAACCCAACACCATACCCGGAACCGCCATCGGCACAACGCTGAGCATTTGCATCGCTTGACGAACTGGACCAAATGCTCTGCCTTTCTCAATGCAATATGCACCCAAGAAAATCAACACTGTACCGATAATAGCAGTCCAAGCACCGAGCGTTAGAGAGTTGAAGAACGGCGTCCAACCGTAGGTACTCATTTCTGAGAAATTATAGTTATTCAAGGTGAGTGCTTTGTTCCAAGGCCAGAACGTGACCATAGAACCGTATATCGCCATGCCTAGCACGATAACAACAGCAGCAGAGATGATGGTGCAATAGAGCAAACACACGCCATCACGTAGAGTGTTTGGTTCAGGTTGGTACGCGACGGATCGAGTATCAAACAAGCTCTTCTGTTTCTTTTGAACCCAGCGATCCACTGTAAACGCAAGCAACGCAGGCAACAGCAACAAAATACTGGTCACTGCACCCATAGAGAAATTCTGTTGCCCTACCACTTGTTTAAAGATGTCAGTCGATAGAACGTTATAACTGCCACCAATCACCTTTGGCACACCAAAGTCACAAACCACCAGCGTAAATACAACGATCAGAGTGCTGATCAAACCATACTTTGCCGCAGGTAGCGTCACCATGAAGAAGGTTTTAAGCGATGAAGTATTGAGTGCACGTGCCGCCTCATACAGACGAGCATCAGAGGTTCTTAACGAGGTGGTCAGAATCATCAAGGCGTGTGGAAAAGTCCAGAATATCAAGCCGAGTGATATACCAATCAAACCGTATACCGCGTTTCCCCCTAATACTTCTTTGGCGATACCTTGGTTGCCAAATAAGAAGATCAAACTGATCGCAGGAAGCAACGACGGAGCTAGAATCGGCGCTGAACCCAACACCTGAAAAAGCCCCTTGAAAGGCATACATGAACGAGTCAACGCATAGGCATAACCAAACGCTAATACACCCACGACAACCGTTACTAATAGCCCAAGCGTAAACGTGTTACCTACCGACTGCCAGAGGCTCTGCGAAGCAAAATACGTTGCGAAATTCTGTAATCCTACAAATTCACCGTCTGCGTTCTGAACACTCTTTTTCAACATTGCCCACAGTGGCATCAGAATGAATAGCGTCATGACCACTGACAAAAAAGCCAGAAGCCCGAATAGGATTACGTTGTCTTTACTTAACCGAGCAAGAAAAGGCGTTACTCGTCGTTGAATTAGCAGCTTAGATTGCATCATTTGAGTCAATTCCATGATTATTTACGCCGCCTCGTCTTTCATCACTTGCAGGCTTTTCGATGGGTAAGCTCTCAGGCCTTCTTGGTCAAACGCCACATAACGAATATCACTGCGACGCAGCTTCAATCGATTGAACTCTTTGACTGATACATCAACGATGATCTCTTTCGCCGTGGAATCATGTTGCAATTGACACTCAACACGATAAAACGCCCCTAAGAATTCGCTTGATACGATTCTCACGGGTAATGACTCACTAAAACGATCCACAAACTGGATTTGCTCTGGACGAACGGCAATATCGAAAACATCACCAAGTTTTGGCGTGAGGTTATCTAAACCCGGCAACGGTAACATCGACTCAGCAATACGTATCTTGCCTTGCGCTGCGACAGAAGCTTGAATGAAGTTCATGCTGCCAACAAACTCAGCCACAAAACGACTGACGGGTTTTTGGTAGATCTCTTGTGGGGCACCTACTTGCTCAATGACACCATGGTTCATCACCACAATTCGGTCTGCCATCGTTAAGGCTTCATCTTGGTCGTGCGTCACCATGATAGTGGTGATACCCAACTTGCGTTGCAGTTGGCAGATCTCGTCACGCAGATGTGTTCTTACCTTCGCATCCAACGCAGACAGCGGTTCATCGAGTAGCAACAAGCCTGGAGACAAGGCCAATGCACGAGCGAGAGCCACGCGTTGCTGTTGTCCACCAGACAGCTGATTTGGGTATTTTTGGCCAGAAGTTGGTAAACCAATGGTTTCTAACCAAGATTCTACCGCTTCCAGAGCTTCTTTGGTCGACATCCCTTGGTTCTTCAATCCAATTGCGATGTTCTCTTCCACAGTCAAGTTTGGAAATAGAGCATAAGATTGGAATACGATGCCAAAGTCGCGCTTTTCTGGTGGCAAGAAGGTCGTATCATTACCGTTCTGCTCAATAGATCCTGAGGTCGGTAAATCCAGTCCTGCAATCGCACGTAGTAGTGTCGTTTTACCGCAGCCAGACGGGCCAAGGAAACAGACGAACTCACCTTTTTCGATCGATAGGGATATGTCTTTTAACGCTGTAAATTGGCCAAATTGTTTTACAACGTTTTCAATATTCAAATAAGTTTGGTTGCTCATACTACAGCACTCTTTAAATGGTATATACCAAATTTAAACTTTGAATATTGCAGTTGAGTGACAAATTTATAGAAGCTAAATGACAGTTATATTGCAGAAATAATAAGCGTTAAAGATTGCTATTTAATCGGCATTAAAAGTTAGTTCAGAAAGCCCTCAATGACTAGCCCATTAGTCACTGAGAGCCTTAGTGTGTACCTCTAATTTAAATCTTATTTATGATTCAACCTTGTCGGCTTTACCTGCCGCACCCGCGAGCTTTGCCAATTGCTTATCCAGCCACAATGGCGTGTTACCAGAATCTTCCGCGTTCTCTTTTCTTCGAACAGCATCTCTAACCATCATTGCCCCAACCCAACGGAATGGCTCTGGCGGGAAATAGCCTCGTGGACCGCTAGTTAAACCACTACGTGTCCATTCGTTATCATCTCCTAACACCATTGAAGACAAAATTTTGCCTCCCATGCGAGTTTGAGCCACACCATTACCTGAGTAACCGAGCCCATAATAGATGTTGTTTTGGCCTTTTAGATTACCGAAAAATGGCAATCCTGTGACGGATCGGTCAGAACCGCCCGACCAGTTGTAATCGAATTCATTCTGCTCCAGTTTAGGGAACAATTTCTGGAAAGATTGATTGAGAATCGGTAGGTAGTTAGTCGTTTGGTTGAACATGCTTTCAACCTGATTCGCAAACGAGAATTTATTGCCGCCTTTGCCCAACATGAGTCGTCCATCCTCAGTGTCACGGTAGTAATGAACAAAGATACGTGAGTCCACTACCGCCGCTCCTTTTTCGGGACCAAACTGCTTGAGTTTATCTGGAATAGGCTTAGTCACTACCATGTCAGACGAGACAACCACAATGCTGCGTTTGAACTCTTTAAAGTGATCGAGCATCCATGCATTGAGCGCTAAGATCACTTTATCGGAAGTTATCGTCCCACCCTTAGTTTGGACGCGAGCTGGCGAGCCGTAATCAAGAGAGGTCATCTCTGTATTTTCGTAAATTTCGACACCCAATTCGATCGCAACGCGGCGTAAGCCTCTCGCCAATAACGCTGGCTGAACGCTACCAGCAGCTTCCGAGTAATAACCTTCAATATGACGATCCGACCCAGCTTTATCAGGCAATGACTGATCGCACTTCTTCCAGCTGTTGATACCCTGCTTGACCAACTCATTAAGGACAGGCTTCATTCCGCCCTTTTGAGATTCATTGGTTGCCGTGTAGTAAGTGCCACTTCTATAAAGATGCGCATCGATTTTATGCTCGTTGCAGAACGCTTCGATCTCGTAAATGACTTTTTCAGATTCCTTAACCAGCCATTTGGCTTGCTCTTTTCCATAGAGTTTTTTCAGCGTTGGATATTTGGTTGACCAAGTCAGCATACACCCGCCGTTCGCGCCAGAAGCACCGCTGCCACACAAGCCTTTTTCAATCACTACAACGTGCTTTTGAGGCTGTTGTTGTTTGATTAAAATCGCCGTCCATAAACCGGTGTAACCACCGCCGACAATGGAGATATCACAGTTAACGTCTTTTTGAAGCGGTTTGGCGGATTCTAGCCCAGCATTGATGCTTCCAAATTCCTGTTCCAATGCTTGCTTGAACCAATATGAGTAGTGCTTTTTCATTTGTTGTACCTTACTTAAAACCTAAAGGCGTAAAACTAAAAAAGGAAGACCGAAGCCTTCCTTTACTGATTTCTAACTTCTAATGAACTAAATAGTTAAGTAACTGAATAGGTCGTCAGATTAAGATTTTGGCTCTGATTTAGCGTCAAACTTCTCAGACCATGTTTTCAGAACATCTGCACGTTCACTGCCCATACGAGCGAAGTCCATTTTTGCCATGTTCTTCTCTACGTTCGGGAAGTTCTCTGCTTTACCTGTTACATCTTGGTGACCAACAACTGGGTACATTTCGATGTAAAGTTCATTCGCTGCTTTAGAGATAGACCAATCGATAACACGTTGTGCTGCATCTGAAGGCTTAACAAGACCTACCGCTTCAGATTCCCAACCGATACCTTCCGGTGTAATCACAGAAAGTGGCGCGCCTTGAGTCTTCAGCTTCGCGCCGCGGCTCGCCATAGAAATACCGATAGCCACTTCACCCATACCCGCTTGAACACATGGCTTCGAACCGGAGTGCGTGTAATGAGCAATGTTTTGATCTAGCTTCTGCATGTAGTTCCAACCTTGGTCTTCACCCATGTTTTGTAACCAAGCCGAAACCTGCATGTAGCCCGTACCAGAAGACGCAGGGTTTGGCATTGCAATGTGGCCTTTGTAGATAGGCTTCGTTAGGTCATCCCAAGATTTAGGTGCAGGTAGGTTCAATTGCTTAGCAACTACTTCGTTGAAACAAACCGCATTGAAGAATGCGTCGTTGCCATACCAAGCTTGAGTAGATTGCGGGTCGTTAAGATTTGCACGCAGCGCTTCTACACCTTGAGGAGTGTAAGGCTTAAGAATGCCCTCTTCTTTAAGCAGTGCCATTGAAGAACCAGCAAGTCCCCAAACTACCTCTGCGCGAGGATTGTTTTTCTCGGCCAATAATTTTGCCGTCATGATCCCTGTTGAATCACGCACCCACTTGATGTTGATGTCTGGGTTTTCACTTTCAAATGCGTTCTTGTATTTCGCTAAAATGTCAGTTTCAAAAGCGGTGTAAACCGTCACTTCCTGTGCTGCATAAGCATTACCAGCTAGTAGAGTAACTAATGCTGCAAGTGATCCTTTCATAAAACGGTTTTTCATCATTTTCTCCAGTCAGGCCCGATGCCAAGGTTAGGAATTGCCAAGGTTAAAGTTGTTAAGGCTAGAAGCTCCATCTAGAGGCTTCTATATCCATAAATTCATTTAGGTTGTGAGCACATGCCTTTTTATTGGTATGTACCAGATTTCAAGTATTAAGCTAACTGGCTTTTATGACGATTAAATGAACAAAAAATGGCAATTTCAAGATCGGAAAATTTCTCAACACCAGTGACGAATTTGAATATGAAGCTTTTGTGAAAATAACGTTTGGGCTATTTACGACCGTTTAAATTGGTTGTTAAAGTAACCTTAAGCATTGGTATAGTCCAAAATACAAATTACGAGAATTGAACATGAGAAACGAATACCTACTACTGACACCGGGTCCTCTATCTACTTCTGAAACCGTTCGCCAAGCGATGCTAAAAGATTGGTGTACTTGGGATGATGAATACAACAAAGACGTTGTTGAAGTGATTCGTAGCAAGCTTGTGACTTTGGCGACTAAGCAGGCGGGATATACAAGTGTATTAATGCAAGGCAGCGGTACGGCTTCAGTTGAAGCAACAATCGGTAGCGTTATCTCTAACAGCGGTAAGCTTCTTGTGGTTGATAACGGTGCGTATGGTGCTCGCATTGCTCAAATCGCAGAATATTTAAACATTCCATGCCATGTCGTTTCCCCAGGTGAAACATCACAGCCTGACTTGAACGAAATGGAGACGGCATTGGCTATGGATTCAGACATTACTCACGTTGCGATTGTGCACTGTGAGACCACTACGGGCATGCTGAATCCAATTGAAGAGATTGCCAAATTGGCAAAACAGCACAACAAAACCGTCATTCTTGATGCTATGTCGAGTTTTGGCGGTATTCCTATGGATATTGCTGACTTAGGTATCGATTACATGATCAGCTCGGCAAACAAGTGTATTCAAGGTGTACCGGGGTTCGGCTTTGTTATTGCCAAGCAATCAGATCTCGAGAAGTGTAAAGGCCAAGCTCGCTCATTAAGCCTTGATTTGTTTGACCAATGGCACTGTATGGAAAGCAACCATGGGAAATGGCGCTTCACCTCTCCGACTCATACGGTGCGCGCTTTCTACCAAGCTCTACTTGAATTGGAACATGAAGGTGGCATCGAAGCTCGTCATAATCGCTACCAAACCAACCAAACCACATTGGTTGCAGGTATGCGTTCTCTTGGCTTTGAACCACTGCTTAATGATGACCTTCATTCACCTATCATCACCTCTTTCTACTCTCCAACTCATAGCGATTACCAATTCAAAGAATTCTATGACCGTTTGAAAGAACAAGGTTTTGTGATTTACCCAGGCAAGGTTTCAAACGCAGACTGCTTCCGAATCGGTAACATCGGTGAGGTTTACCCTTCTGACATTGAAGCCCTCATTGGCGCAGTGAAAAACGCTATGTACTGGGATATCAAATAATGACCACGACCAATCAAGAACCTGTTCTAAAGGCGACACACTTTCGAAGTGAAGGCGATGTGAACACCACGCCAGCACGCGAAAAATGGAACGAATCGCTAAACGATGATGCGACTCAAGCGATGTTAAAGCGTGATGCTGACGTGTTTCTTCATCAAGCCATGTCAACGCCTTGCCTAGACACACTTGAAGCAGCCGAAGGCATCTACATTCAAGATGCGACGGGCAAAAAGTACATGGACTTTCACGGTAACAATGTTCATCAGCTTGGTTATGGCCACCCACACATCATCAATAAAGTGACTCAGAAAATGGCGTCATTGCCGTTTTCACCCCGTCGCTTCACCAATGAGACGGCCGTTCAGTGTGCTGAAAAACTCACACAGATCTGCGGTGGTGATTTGAATCGCGTGTTGTTTGCTCCCGGGGGCACATCCGTTATCGGCATAGCGCTAAAACTTACTCGACATGTCACCAACAATTTCAAAGTAGTGTCATTGTGGGACTCATTCCATGGTGCGTCACTCGATGCAATTTCAGTGGGTGGCGAAGCTTGTTTCCGCGAAGGCATGGGGCCATTAATGGCTGGCGTAGAACGCATTCCACCAGCCGTCTCTTATCGCGGTGCTTTCCCGCTTCGCGATAGTTTTCCATTAAGTGGGAATAACGCTAGCGATTCAAACGAGACTGCATGTGATGTGCACTATGCCGATTACCTAGAATATGTGATTGAAAAAGAAGGCGGTATTGGCGCCTTCATTGCAGAAGCGGTTCGTAACACAGACGTTCAAGTGCCAAGTAAGGCTTATTGGAAGCGCATCCGTGAGATCTGTGACAAACACAACGTCATGTTGATCATCGACGACATTCCAAACGGTATGGGTCGCAGTGGCGAATGGTTCACTCACCAAGCGTTTGATATCGAACCTGACATCCTATGTATCGGTAAAGGTTTTGGCGGCGGCTTAGTACCAATCGCAGCCATGATCACTAAAGACAAATACAACACGGCAGCGCAAGTATCTCTTGGTCACTACACCCACGAAAAAAGCCCAATAGGTTGCGCGGCAGCACTCGCGACCATAGAAGTAATTGAACGAGAGAATCTGCTCGAAAAAGTGCAAACAGACAGCCTGTTCGTGCGTGAACAGCTGCTTCAAATGAAAGAGAAGTACCCAGTCATTGGTGACGTTCGCGGCATCGGCCTGCTTTGGGGCGTGGAATTGGTCACTGACCATATCACCAAAGCCCGAGCGTTCGATGAAGCGGAAGCAGTACTTTACCAATGTCTGAACGATGGCCTGAGCTGTAAGGTGTCACAAGGTAACGTGATTCAGTTGAGCCCACCATTGATCATCAGCCGCAGCGAACTAGAAGTCGCTCTGTCTGTATTAGAAAAAGCGATAGCAAAAGTCTGCAAAGACTTTGAATACCTTTAAACCATCATTTAGCCAATAACTTAAAACAATCATTCATCTCCCAGAACAACCTGAGCCGGGAGAGAACAGAAATAGGACACTATTATGAACACAACATCACCTATCCAAGCGGTTATCTTTGACTGGGCTGGCACTATCGTTGATTTTGGATCATTTGCTCCAACCAGTATTTTCGTTGAAGCATTCAGACAAGGTTTCGACTTTGATATCGACTTAGCAGAAGCGCGAGAACCCATGGGGATCGGCAAATGGGACCACATCCAAGCAGTTGGTCGAATCCCAGCTGTTAACGCTCGTTGGAATGCTCAATTCGGACGCTCGATGACCAGTGAAGACGTTGATGCGATCTACGCGGCATTCATGCCTCTTCAGAAAGCAAAAGTAGCAGACCACGCAGCACCAATTTTAAACGCGATTGAAGTCGTGAATAACTTAAAAGAAAAGAACGTAAAAATCGGCTCTTGTTCTGGTTACCCACGAGAGGTGATGGACGTACTAATTCCAGCTGCAGCAGATTACGGTTATCTTCCTGACAACGTAGTTGCAACTGACGACTTACCGCAAGGCGGTCGCCCTGCTCCATTCATGGCACTTAAAAACGTCATCGACCTAGGTGTGACGAACGTCGCTGCGTGTGTGAAAGTGGATGACGCTGCACCGGGTATCGATGAAGGTCACAACGCAGGCATGTGGACAGTAGGCCTTGTACTATCAGGCAACGAAGCAGGCTTAACCTACCAAGAATATGTGGATGCCGACGAAGCGACACTTGCAGCTGCGCGAGAAAAAGCAAGCATTAAGCTAAACAAATCAAACCCGCACTACCTGATCGATACCATCGCCGACTTACCTAGAGTGATTGCAGATATCGAAAAGCGTTTGTTAGCCGGTGAGCGTCCGTAACAGCTAAGCCTCCGCTCCACCTTACAACTCAGGCTATGTAGCCAAATAATCCGTTCACACAAAAAGATGAAACCTCATATCGCCTTAAAATGATACGAGGTTTCATCGTTTCCAACATTTAAGACAACAATTGATCAACAAAAAAGCTATAAATAGCGCCTTGAAAACTATGAATACCAACAATCCGATTGACTATCATACGCAATCAGACTAACAATACATTAGTAGTTCCTTAAAAGTTCTACCTGAATCAACGCCTTGATTTACTTACGGTCGCAGTGTCTTAGCCAGTAAGTTATCGCTTTACAGGTCAGTTCAGATAACAATAAAAATCAACCCAAGGATAAGATTATGAAAAAACTTTCTAAAATCATGTGTGCTGTCGTCGCAGCTTCCGGCTTAGCGGCAGCTCCTTCTATTGCTGCAACCACTTATGTTGGTGCAAAAGTAGGCATGGGTTGGCTAGATAGCGCATGCGTAAGCGGTGAAAAGTGTGATGATGATGCAATTGGTGCAGGGATATACTCTGGCTATAACTTCACTGACAGACTAGGTATCGAGTTAAGTTCTGATTTCTTAGGTGACTACAATACAAGCTTTTCCAAAAATGGGGTTACAAGTAACTTTAGCGACCCTCTAATCGCTATCTCACTAACGCCAATGTACCGCCTACCAGTACAACAAGAGTTCGATGTATTCTTCAAAGCTGGTCCTGCTTACATCTCGCACGGCGGTGAAACAGACGTTGTTCTTTCAGCCGGTATCGGTCTAGAGAAGCAACTTTCCTCAGATTGGGCTGTTCGTGTTGAGTACCAATACTTCGATGATTTCGATGACAACTATGTTCAAGACTTAAACTCTAACTTTGTTACCGTTGGCCTTAGCTACAACTTTGGTACAGGTAACACAACGGCTTCAGCAGCAGCCGCTTCTGCAGCCGTTGTAACACAGGCTCCTGCAGAGCCAATTGCCGAACCAGAAGTCGTTGTTGTTGAAGAAGAAGTTGTGGTTACTAAAGCTAAAACTGAAAGCTTCTCTCAAGGTATGTTTGAGACAAACAGCACTGAATTATCTTCAGAAGGCAAAACTGCATTAATGCCATTAGTTGAAGTACTGCAAGCTCACCCTCAATCATCAGTTAATGTTGTTGGTCACACTGATTCAACAGGTGCAGCAGAGTACAACATGATGATCTCTAAGAAGCGTGCTGCTGCTGTAGCCGCATACATTGAAGAGCAAGGCATTGCAGCTGACCGCATTGCAGCTTCAGGTGAAGGGGAAGAAAACCCTGTAGCATCAAACGCTACAGCTGAAGGTCGTGCGCAAAACCGTCGTGTTGACGCAACGATCCCAAGCTTCGAATACCAAGAAAAAGCGCAAATGGAAGAAGTTATCGTAGAAACTGCTGAATAATAGCACTCTACCTTAATTAAAATAATAAGGGCGGAGCACTTTCAAGTGCTCCGCCCTTTCCTTTATCAGGCTCTCCCCATATGCCGTCAGCTATAAGTAGAAGCCGTAAAAATCAGTCTACCGCCAAGCTGTACAATCAGAGACTAGACTATTTCCCAGCTGTGGGTCATCTCTACACCAGCACCCAGCATTAAGCATACTGAACAGTACTTTTCTAATGAATCCGCACAGACCTTAGCTACAAGCTCGGGATCAAGATCATCACCCGACACTTCAAAATGAATGTTAATCACAGTAAAGATTTTTGGTGCCGTTTCACGACGTGTCGTTTCAAGTTTTGCATTACAGCCTGTGATGCTTTGGCCTGCAGATTTCAAGCCATCAACCACATCAACAGAGCTACAACCGCCAGCAGCCATTAGCACCATTTCCATAGGGCTTGGCGCGGTAGCACCGCCACTGCCATCCATAACGACAGAGTGACCTGATTGAGATTGACCTAGGAATTTAAAGCCTTCGACCCATTTAACTTCTGCTTGCATGTTGTTCCTTAGATGTACGGAAACCGCCATCATTATCTATTATATCAATAATGGACACCCTACTACTGGCAGCATTTATGAGCAAGATTTTCTGTTTGAGATATTTTTTTCATGAATAGTGTAATTTTTTCCATCTAAACCCTGTCTCTATTCGTACATTCAAAATCGAATGAGAAAACGTCAAGATGAGGTATCTATGAATAAATTATCTAAAATATTGGTATCACTCGTGGTTGCACTACCACTGACTTCGCTATTTGTAAGCCAGACTGGCACTGCCAATACAATGGATAAAGCGATGGATTCAGGTAAAAGTGAAATCGCGACACTGGCTGGTGGTTGTTTTTGGTGTACAGAATCCGACCTAGAAAAACTGACCGGCGTCACTGACGTTATCTCTGGTTATTCCGGTGGTGAATTAGAAAATCCAACCTACAAACAAGTTTCCTCGGGTAAGTCTGGACACATCGAAGTGATCAACGTGACTTACAATCCAGATGCAGTTAGCTATGAGCAGGTACTTGACCAATTCTTCAGACACATCGATCCAACCGATGATAAAGGCTCATTCGTAGATAGAGGTCCTCAATATCGACCTGCTATTTTCTATCATAACCAAGAGCAAAAAGACGTTGCTCAGAATTTCATGATGGAAATAGACAAAGCTCAGATCTTTGGTGAGCCACTAAAAACAGAGCTGATTAAGTTTGAAAAATTCTGGCCAGCAGAAGAATACCATCAAGATTATTACAAGAAGAGTAAGGTTCGTTATAACTACTACCGCTACGCTTCTGGTCGTGATCAGTACCTAGATAAAATCTTCGGTGATGATAGAAAAGAAAATCCGAAAACGATCCGCCAAATCATCGATGGCAAAAATGCGACAGCTAATGCTAAAATATACACCAAGCCGTCTGATGCAGAGATCAAAGCATCTCTAACTTCACTGCAATACGATGTCACACAAGACGACGCAACAGAGCGCCCATTTGACAACAAATACTGGGATAACAAGCAAGAAGGTATTTACGTTGATATCGTAACGGGTGAGCCTTTGTTCTCTTCAAAAGACAAATACAAGTCAGGTACAGGTTGGCCGAGCTTTACACAACCAATCAGCGAAGCTTATGTGGTAACAACTACTGACTACAAGCTACTTTACCCAAGAACAGAGGTTCGTAGTAAATTTGGTGACTCTCACCTAGGGCATGTATTTAAAGATGGTCCAAAGCCAACAGGTTTACGCTACTGCATGAACTCAGCCGCTATGCGCTTTATCCCAGCAGATAAATTGGCTGAAGAAGGCTACGAAGAATATATTGAAATGTTCGAAGGCTAAGTGCTAAGAAATTAGAGCTACACCTATAACAACAAAGCCAGCATATCGCTGGCTTTGTTTTCTAACACGCTAACAAGAACTATAAATCCTAGCCTGTTAGCATTATTAACCCGTTAACATTATTAGCCCGTCAACACCGTATCTTCTGGGTACTTCAACAAAGAAGGTTCTGGACGAGCTAACATGTACGCCAAAGTCAAAGGGCCAATACGTCCGATTACCATAACCACAATCATAATGTATTTCCCGGGTTCAGTTAGGTTTGCGGTTAACCCAGCAGTCAGTCCGACCGTCGCAAAGGCAGAAATCACTTCAAACATCACGCGGTCAAACGCGGCTTGCTCAGTGAGCATTAACAAAAACATCGCGGTGGTTAATAGCGCTCCACTGACCACAATTATGGCCAATGACTTTGTTACCGCTTGCCAAGTCACGGTGCGCTTAAACATCACGACATGCTTTTTCTGACGCAAGAATGTCCAAGTTGCAACAAACGCAACCGCGAAAGTCGAGACCTTAATACCACCACCAGTGGAAGTCGAACCAGCACCAATCAACATCAGTACTATCATCACCAATAATGCCGGTTGCGTATATTGAGACAAATCGACACTATTGAAACCAGCGGTACGAGCACTCGCAGACTGGAAAAAAGCAGCTAACCACTGACCTTGTATAGAGAGGCCTTCCATCGTCGCTGAGTTATTTCTCTCCAATAACCAAAACATCACCGTACCCACCAACAACAAAGCTGGTGTCGCTGTTAACATAATCTTGGTATGTAAATGCAAGTGTTGGAAACCTTTACGCCAGTTACTCGATAAGTCGCCGACGACTGTAAAACCAAGTCCACCAAAAATAAACAAACCTGCTAATGTAAATATCACCAAAGGATCATCAACAAAACTCATCATACTGTCTGAGAACAGCGCGAAACCTGCGTTATTGAATGCAGATATAGCGTGAAAGAGTGCATAAAAGCTTCCCGTTGCCCATCCCATTTCAGGCACCCAACGGAAACAGAGCAACACAAACCCAACAAACTCCGCCACCAATGCAAAGATGATGATCTTCTTCACTAACTTACGAAGGTTAATCTTAGGATCTTGTCCAAGTGCTTCTTTTGCCAATGCTTGTTGTTTAAGGCTTAATCGGACACCAAACATATAGAGCAGTACCGCAGACAGGGTCATCTGCCCTAACCCACCCACTT
Organism: Vibrio sp. 10N.222.49.A3; assembly: GCF_041475145.1. Classification (NCBI taxonomy): domain Bacteria; kingdom Pseudomonadati; phylum Pseudomonadota; class Gammaproteobacteria; order Vibrionales; family Vibrionaceae; genus Vibrio; species Vibrio sp. 10N.222.49.A3. The sequence continues at coordinate 35,809 of NZ_JBFRVM010000037.1, read as the reverse complement.
GCATCAAGAACATCAGTAAGATTTTTCCTGCCAAGGTGAAGTGCTGACCAGTATCGACAACACCTAAACCTGTCACACTGATCGCTGACGTGGCAGTAAACAGTGCATCCGTAAAGCTTAGCCCTGTCACCGAGAACACAGGCAGCGTCAGCAAGATTGCTGAGGGGATAAGAACACCTAAGAAGCTCGTAAGGATAATCTTAGGTTCAGAGCCTTTGCGTGGCTTCTTATCACTTTTAAGGGTGTAGAAAGTACCTTTTCGTTTTACCGAATTCATACTGTTACCTTACTTACCGATTGCCGATTGCCAATTACCAATTACCAATTGCGTAGCTTTCTAGATAAAGTCTCTTTCGGCCCAGCGATGATCACCACATCCCCAATTTCTAAACTCACATCCAGTTCTGGTGCTTTCGTTAAGTTCGGGCCTCGCTTAAAGCCAAGTACCTCAACACCATTTTCTTTACACAGCTTAAGGTCACCAAGTTTCTTACCCAACAAATTAGAACCAATAACGATTTCCGTCATCGCTAAGCCACTGCCAAGGTCGATAAACTCAAGAACGCGTCTATCCAACATTTTACGCGCGACACGAATACCCATGTCTCGCTCGGGCATAATGATGTGGTCAGCACCAATCTTAGAGAGAATCTTGCCGTGGAACTTATCATTCGCCTTCACCCAGACTGCTTTTGCGCCTGATTCTTTAACGACCAACGTTGTGAGAATACTGGAATTAACGTCAGATCCAATCGACACCATCACCATGTCGTATTCATCGAGCCTTAACTCTTTAACTGTCTCTTCGCTTGTACAGTTCGCAACAATCGCTTGAGAAACAAAAGCCGCCGCATCTTTCACTCGCTCTTCATCAATATCAACGGCGAGTACCTGTGAGCCTGAACTTTGTAGCTCTTTACAAACAGAGAGACCAAAACGTCCCAAGCCAATAACTGCATATTGTTTGTCACTCATTTATTACTCCACTTACAAAGCTACGTAGCATCGAAAACAAATAATGAAATTGTCTTCATACAAAAAAACGACTATATATCCATATAGAGATACAATTGTCAGCTAATCGCTTGATTTATAAAGGTAGAGAACAAAAGTGATTTCTGCTAATTTCTAACCCACTATTTCTGCGGCAGTACACACAATGAATGAATTCATAACCCAAGTACAAACCTACATTAACCAGAGCCATAGTGATTGGGCAAACAGCGTCCTATTCATCACTATTGCGAGCTTTCTCGCTTGGGTCGCTTGGCGAATTATCCATAATCGCTTAGAAATTCTGGTTCAGAAAACCCCATTCCACTGGGATGACCTACTGCTAGAGGCACTAAAAACACCTGTCAGTACATTACTCTGGTGTTGGCCTGCAACTGTCTCTGTGGGGTTAATCCTTCAAGACCAGTTTGGTAATGAAATTAATTGGTTAAAAACACTTAAGCACATATTAATTATCTGTACCTTCGTTTGGTTTACCTTGCGAATGATCACCAACACTGAAGCGTACGTCTTAGAACAAAAAACCAGAGACGAAACCACAGTACAAGCTATCGCGAAAGTCGCTCGCTTGTTCTTTATGGTGATGGGCGGACTGACCATCATGCAGGCGTTTGGGCTCAGCCTTTCCGGCTTACTCACCTTTGGTGGTGTGGGTGGCTTGATCGTCGGTTTAGCGGCTAAAGACTTACTGTCGAACTTCTTCGGTGGGATGATGATTTACTTCGACCGCCCATTTAAAGTTGGCGATTGGATACGCTCACCAGACCGCCAAATCGAAGGCACAGTCGAACGCATTGGCTGGCGCATGACCATCATTAGAACCTTTGATAAGCGCCCTTTGTACGTACCGAATTCTGTGTTCAGTAACATTGTGGTGGAGAACCCATCAAGAATGTTGAACCGCAGAATCAATGAAACTTTTGGGCTCCGCTATCAAGACGCAAACAAGCTTGCTCTGATTGTGAATGACGTAAAAGCCATGCTTGAAACGCACCCTGACATCGATGCCAAACAGACGCTGATCGTTAACTTTGATAAATTCGGGCCATCAACGCTCAACTTCTTTATCTACACCTTCACCAAGACGGTTAATTGGGTGAGATACCACGAAGTGAAACAAGATGTTTTATTGCAGGTGTTAGCGATTATTCATAAGCACAATGCTGATATCGCCTTCCCAACACAAACGCTCAAGATCAATCCTCAAGATTTTGGCGAAGCTCAAGGTATGGTCATTTCCAACTCAGAAGGTCATTAAGAAGCACATCTATATTGCTTATCGTTTATAGCTTGTCGTTAAGTCGATGGGTTATCGATAAGTAAACTGGTTATCGATAAATAAACAGAGTGAAGCGTGGTAACATGGCGCCAGTATTCACATACACCTAATTACCACTCTATGATTTTACCTGTGATCCTAGCTGGCGGCTCCGGAAGTCGCCTCTGGCCTCTGTCTCGCGAACTTTACCCTAAGCAATTTCTCAATATTGCTGGCGAACAGTCGATGCTTCAACAAACACTTCAACGCCTGCAAGGGCTTGAGAAGCACTTAACAGATAGTACCTGCGATGCCCCACTCATCATCTGTAATGAAGAACACCGCTTTATTGCTGCAGAACAAGTTCGCGCTGCTAAAATCCAACACAGTGGAATCCTATTAGAGCCTGTAGGCAGAAATACAGCCCCAGCTATTGCGCTTGCTGCCCTACAGGCTCTAAGCAAATCAATGGATAAAAAATCGAACGAATATGACCCTATATTATTAGTGTTAGCTGCCGATCATCACATCGCTAAAACCTCTGAATTTCAACAAACAATTAGCCGTGGTGTTGATTACGCAAAACAAGGGAAACTGGTGACATTCGGTATAACCCCGAATGCTCCAGAGACTGGTTATGGCTATATCAAACAAGGCCAACCACTTCCCGCTAGCCTGCAAATAGAAACCAACACTACAGTGCAATCAGTCCATCATGCCTACACCATAGAGTGCTTCGTAGAAAAGCCCGATAGAGAAACTGCAGAAGCGTACATCCGCTCAGAACAGTACTTATGGAACAGTGGCATGTTCATGTTTAAGGCATCTCGTTATATTGAAGAACTCGCCGAACACCACCCCGAGATATTGGCGGCTTGTAAACTCGCTCTTACAAAGCAAAATACCGACCTCGACTTTATCCGTATAGACGCTGAAGCATTCAAAAGCAGTCCGAGCGATTCAATCGATTATGCAGTAATGGAAAAGACCTCACACGCAGCTGTGATCCCGATGGATGTCGGCTGGAACGATATTGGCTCATGGTCCGCTATCTGGGATGTAAGCGAAAAAGATGAGCACAATAACGTCATTGAAGGTGATGTATTAACCGTCGATTCTCAACACAACTACATCCACGCGGAAAATAAGCTGGTTGCGACTGTAGGTGTCGACAATCTGATCATTGTCGAAACCAAAGACGCGATATTAGTTGCGAATAAATACAAGGTTCAGGGCGTGAAATCGATTGTAAGCCAACTGAATCAAGCGGGTCGAACAGAACACATTCACCACCGAGAAGTCTTTAGGCCTTGGGGTAAATACGATGTGGTCGATCTAGGTAAGCGTGACAAGGTAAAGCGTATCACCGTAAAAGCGGGACATAAGCTTTCACTACAGATGCATCACCATAGAGCAGAACATTGGGTAGTCGTGGCTGGCACTGCGAAAGTGATCAACAACGAGAAAACCTACCTCGTCGAAGAAGATCAATCTACTTACATTCCGTTGGGCCATATTCACAGCCTAGAGAACCCTGGCGAGACACCTCTTGAAATGATTGAAGTTCAAACTGGCAGTCACTTAAGTGAAGACGATATCATTCGATATCAAGACAGCTATGGGCGAGATGTTCGAAGCGAACAAGCTTCTCCGCCTCAGAACAACACATCGAAATAGAAGCGGCGACAATTCAATGAAACCAACATTAGATCTTAGCTGCTTTAAGAACAACGACATTCGCGGCATCATTGGTCGCCAAATCAATGAACCGTTTGCCTATCTGCTTGGAAAAGCATTTGGTGGATATCTTTTGTCACGAAATGCCAAAGATTCAGATGCATCGGAGAAAGTCGTGATTGGCCGTGATAACCGAGAAACGTCCCTTTCATTACAAGAAGCCATGACCAAAGGCTTAATCGAGTCAGGGATAACCGTCGTTGACCTTGGAATGACTGGCACTGAAGAAGTCTACTTTGCGACTCGTCACCTAAAAGCGATTGGCGGAATCCAAATTACGGCAAGCCACAACCCAATCAATTACAACGGAATGAAATTAGTAGGTGTAGACGCTAGCCCGATAAGTAAAAACAGTGGGTTAGATGAAATCAAACGACGCATTAAAATACTCAATCAAGAACTGAACTGCAATTTACCGTTCGTTCATGCACAACCAAGTAACTCTAGTAGATCGACCAGTATTCTCGCCCCTTATGTAGACCACCTACTCTCTTATATATCTCCTTCTGAGCTTTCACCTATGAAAATTGTGGTGAACGCAGGAAACGGTGTCGCAGGGCGTATTATTGATGATTTAGAAGCTCGCTTTGTCACGCTCGATATTCCGATCACCTTCATCAAGGTTCACCATACTCCTGACGGAACATTCCCTAATGGCATTCCGAACCCATTGATTAAAGAAAACCAAACAGCCACCAGAGACGCCGTTTTACAACACTCTGCCGATCTTGGTATTGCTTGGGATGGAGACTTCGATCGCTGCTTTTTCTTTGACGAGAAAGGCAATTACATTGAGGGTTATTACATTGTCGGGTTACTTGCTGAAGCATTTTTATTAAAAGAGCCTAACGCCACTGTATTGCACGATATGCGCATGACATGGAACACGATTGAAATCGCTCACAAACGTGGTGGAAAAGCCATTGGGATTAAAGCGGGACACGCACTGATCAAAGAGAAGATGCGTGAAACGAATGCTGTCTACGGTGGTGAGATGAGCGCACACCATTATTTTCGTGATTTTGGATATTGCGATTCAGGAATGATTCCTTGGCTACTGGTTATTGAACTGATGTCGAAAACCAAACAGTCTCTTAACCAACTGACCAGCACAAGTATGGATAGATTCCCTTCTTCGGGAGAGATCAATCGCAGAGTTTCAGACCCAGAACAAGTCATGGCTTATGTGTTGTCGCACTATCAAGTTGATGCCGTTGAGATCGATCACACAGACGGGCTCAGCATGAATATGGGCACATGGCGCTTCAACTTAAGAAAGTCCAATACAGAGCCGTTGATACGCCTTAACGTGGAAACCAAGCAAGATAGAACTTTACTGTCACTTAAAGTCGACGAGTTACTGTCTTTTCTCATTTAAGAGTCCAAAGCGCTTTTCGTTTAAACTAAGATCCACAAAAAAGCCCTTATTAGCGATTGCTAATAAGGGCTTTGAATTTTTAGCCGCTTAGCGACTGGCCGTAATAATTAGATTACTTGTTACGACGCGCTTCAACAGCACCTGCAAGTTGGCGAAGTACTGTTTCAGTATCTTCCCAACCAATACATGCATCAGTAACAGATTGGCCGTAGGTTGCAGCTTTGCCATCAACAAGATCTTGGCGACCTTCAACTAGGTGAGATTCAATCATCACACCAAAGATAGCTTTGTCACCGCCAGAGATCTGTGCGCTTACGTCATCAGAAACGTTCATTTGGCGTTTGAACTGCTTTGAGCTGTTCGCGTGGCTGAAATCAATCATCACCTTCTGTGGAAGACCTGAAGCTTCTAGCTCTTCTTTAATCTTGCCAACGTGCTCTGCGCTATAGTTTGGCTCTTTACCACCACGTAGGATGATATGACAGTCAGGGTTACCTGCGGTTTCAACGATAGCTGAGTGGCCGTATTTAGTTACCGACAAGAAGTGGTGAGAAGCGCTTGCAGAGCGAATTGCATCTGTTGCGATCTTGATGTTGCCATCCGTACCATTCTTGAAGCCAACTGGGCAAGATAGGCCTGAAGCCAGTTCACGGTGAACTTGAGATTCTGTCGTACGTGCGCCAATTGCGCCCCAGCTGATTAGATCTGCAACATATTGCGGCGTAATCATATCTAAGAACTCACTCGCCGTAGGCATTCCCATATCAGTTAGGTCAAGTAGTAGCTTACGCCCTAGGCGAAGACCGTCATTTAGTTTGAACGTGTCGTTCATGTACGGGTCATTGATTAGGCCTTTCCAGCCAACAGTGGTACGTGGTTTTTCAAAGTAAACACGCATGACGATTTCAAGGTTATCGCCTAGTTCGTCGCGTAGCACTTTCAAACGTTTACCGTACTCAAGCGCAGCTTCTGTATCATGAATAGAACATGGGCCAACAATAACAAGTAAGCGATCATCGCTATCTTCTAAAATATTGTGGATCGCTTTGCGGCTTTCAAAGGTTGTAGAAGAAGCAATTTCTGTCGCAGGAAACTTTTCTAAAACAGCAACAGGTGGTAATAACTCTTTTACTTTGTTAATTCTTACATCATCAGTCTGGAACATTGCTTACTTCTTCCTATTTTCTATCCTTGAGGCTGAATGCACGTTATCTCACGTCACTTTCCATCAGCATTTATCTTCTTGTTCCCTGTAACTTAACTAGTAAAAACCACAGTTTCAATCACTAATTAAAAAAAAACGCAATTTATTTTGTGTTTTATATTTAAAACACCCCGTATAACATTATTTACACGCTATCGATTGCGCAGTTATCAGGTAAGAACACGATCTTCAAACTCGGTGATTTCTACTTAGGGGTGGTATGTGGAAAATTACACAGGCGAAACAGGAGCAGATGTGACGACGAAAGAAATGAAAAATGGCTAACTGGTTGATAAGGTTGCTATCGCAACCTTATCTTGGCCTCGCTCGCTTTTAGAAAATCCTCAAAGCGATGTGCCCTTAAAATCCAATCGTACAATTTACTTAATAAAGTGGCTTCAGGCTTGTTCAACACTTGGGATTTAGTGTTGGCTGCATAACACCTTAGCCCTTATTTGTTATACGATATTCCAAGCGCTGTACTGTCTATCCTGTGACGAAGCTTGCAAGTAACTTGATTCAATCCCTAATGTTGCAGCTATCAACTTAGTGTTGAAACTTGAAAAATCAACATCATAATTTTGTTCTGGGTGCGCATAGCCAATTGGTTTCCCCGCATATAATGCCTCATGAGCCAATTCATTTCTTAATTTCGATAAAACGCTACTACCGTTTTCAAGCTCAGCCCAATTAGGTAGTAAGAGGCTATACTTTTGAGCAAGCGCAGCAGGTCGCTGAGTATGAGGACAACGAGCAATACCTGATAACTTAAACAGCCCATCCAGAACTTTATACTGAGCTTCAAAGCGATCCCATGGATAATAATGTGATTGTCCGATGAGGAACCAATGAATTACTGCAAACATCCCAGCCCGCTTTTCGTCTGAGCTATCATCATAAAACTTAGCCAAATAATTCAGAGCTAACTCAATATCTTTTCCAATAGGTATAACCCCTGTTAATTTCCCTTCTGCGTATGCCACTTTGCCTATGTTGTAATACTCAGCAGGCGAAAGGTAAACACCAAAAAAGAAGCCTATACCAAGAATAAGAAACTTCGCTTTTTCATAATCGTAGGGGTGAAAGATAATAGAATGGGTTGCTGGCAAGGTATAGTACTCTGCAAACACATCGAACTTTTTGGGGTGGGCTTCTCGTTTCAATTTACGAGCTTCAACTAAAGGAGGGTATATCCACCCATCACTAATATTTGCCTCATATTGAAATTCAGAAATCACTCTATCTATGTCCCATAGTGGTCGAATTTCAATATCATCTGCTACGTAGCGACGATTTGATTTCAACAGTCCAAATTCCACATTTATCTCCTATCGTATAACGCCTACCATAATACGCCATAACGCATTACGATAATGTTGATAGACCAGCGAAAACACCACAGCCAATTCAAACCTAGAATGCCGAGCGTTGGTGGTCGTATTGATGGCTTTGTTATAATGCAGATTTCAGAAATTCAACTATATAATTCATAAAGTTTTGATATTGCTCATAGAAAGTAACAAAAAACATTGCCACAGCTAAGACAAAAACGCCTTCAATACGTGTTCGCCTTTTCCATTTTTTCCTTTCTTCGATATAAACAGGTATCTCGCACAACCCACCCCAATATAAAAGCTTCAAGCAAAATACAACTTCAATTAAAAACATTATTGGGTATATTGATATTATCCAAAATCGCATTGCTGTAGAAAAACCATCAAAAATTAAAGCTGGAAAGGATATTCCCACCATAAGTCCAAGCCACGCAATAGCGAGTAATGACCCAAAGTTAACTAAACTATAAGTAACTCCTTTTTTATATCCTGGCTTAGTTTCAATTGCTCCAAAAAAAATTCTATGCAGAGCTGATAAGATAAATGTAAAAATAAGGATCAGTGTAAGTGAATTTGGAGCTAGATGCTCTGAAAGAAGGCTACTACCAAAATCACCATAATCTATTTCTATATTTGCAAACTTTAGATAACTGTTTAACCACTCACAGCTCTCTAACGTACTTTGACCACCAACTATAAAACCAGAAAATAAACCCAGAATTATGAAAGCAAGAATATTTGAATATACCCTCTCTAATTGCTCATACCAAATTTCTCTCAATTTACTCTCCTGCTTATAACGAATGACATGGATTCCCCCTCCCGAGGATCTGCCACACTTATGTGGTACTTAATTGCACCGGAGGCACCATGTCTGAATATTCTTATTTCTGCGGTATCGACCTAGCTAAAAACCACTTTAGCCTTCATGCCGTAGACCAAAATGGTAAGGTCTTACTTCATAAGTCAGTAATCCGCTCTAAACTACTGACTACAATAGCAAATATGCCACTCATGCGTATAGGCGTTGAAGCGTATAGCGAAAAACAGCTAACTGATTGATAAGGTGGCTTCGGGCTTGTTCAACACTTGGGATTTAGTGTTGGCTGCGCAACACCTTAATCCTTATTAGTTATGAGCGGGGTTGAGAGTGCGCTTTAACGTACTTTTTGACCTTTTTCATAGCCATTTGACGCTTAAGTGGTGAAAGATAGTCAATAAACAAGTTTCCCGACAAATGGTCTATTTCGTGCTGCATTACGATAGCTAGAAACTCATCACTTTCGATAGTAATTGGCTTACCTTCGCGATCTAAAGCAGACACAACAACCGAAGTAAAACGCTCTACGTCTGCATAATAGTCAGGAACTGATAAACAACCTTCTTGACCCAATGCTTTATCCGATCCACTAACCACTTCAGGGTTAACCAAAATTAACGGTTCATCTCGACTTTCTGAAAGGTCGATAATAACAACCGCCTCTTTGCGACCAACTTGTGTCGATGCCAAACCGATACCATTGTCAGTCGCATATAACGTTTCCAACATATCGTCTATTAATGTTTGTACCGTCGAAAGATCTTGCACCTTTTCCGCTTTGACCTTAAGCCTTGGGTCTGGTGCTGTCAGAATTTCTAAAACTGCCATATTTTCCTTCTAATTCTTGGAAGCTCATAACATTTTAATATCGTGCAAACACGAATTCACCCAGCCAATGTATCAAAAAGGTTGCTTATAACCAACTGGATGCTATGCATTTAATATAAAATCGGGTCTACACATTCAGTGTGACAACGTGCAAACACATATTGCCGCCGATGTAACGCTCGTTATCATTCTTAGTTACCCACAAATCCACATACCATTCAACGACTTAACACCAACACCCTCGTTAAGTTCGTGCTCACTCAGAGTTAAAAGCCACTCTTCTTTAGGCCATGATTGATTCAATAAGCAATAAACTGTCTGTGTGTACAGGTCACTGAGGGCAAGGTAAAGCTAGTAGATTTTGAACTCGTCATTAATGAACATAGTGGATGACTAATAATTAATAATGAAGACGAGAGCTTTGAGGAAAGGTGATAAGGGGCGATATTAAAGTTACAGCGACTCTAGTGGGGTAAACTAGAAAGGCAAGATTCAGTTCTTGCCTTTTAAATGTTCCTCAAAAAACCACCACTCGTCACTTATGTGTATGGGTTTTAGTTTAGAACTTTGGGGGGACGGACTGGGGCTACTTAGGACTAATAGTCATATTTAAGCGGTTGCACCACAGAATCTAAGCCCTCAATCTTGAGAGCTAAGCATAACTGCATTAAGTCGCCCAGCTCACCTTGTGGGAAGCCCTTTTTATCGAACCACAGCAAGTATTCTTCAGGTAGGTCAATCAAGGTGCGGCCAGCGTATTTGCCAAATGGCATTTGCATTCTGGCTAGCTTAATTAGGTTCTCTTTCTCTAGCATTACAAGCTCTTTCTAGACGTCGTCGATGCTCTGTAGAGTATCACCTAAACGTTCAACCCAATAGTTGATCGCATCTTTGGCATCATCTAACGAATCAATCATAGTAGAAAAGTCTTTGTTACCCGCTTCGCGGTCGATAGCTGCAAACAATGGAGTGCCGTCTTGCGCATCACTGACCAATAGCTCAACACTGGCGCTCCCAACGTTGGTGTGCTCGCCTGTCGTCACCTTAGATATAGTCGACATCGCAAGGCCAAACGGCAGCACACTGCTTGTCACGGCTAAGATCGGATTGGGCGTTTCAACATTACTTAAGGCAATACTCAAACGTAGCGTGTTCCCTGTTGGTTCATCGACAATCGTTTTATGAGGCGATATTTTCGCTTCCAAACAGCTCACCATATGATCTGTGAGCTCCTGAATGTCTTCCTGATCTAATGTGCCTTCTTCTGCCAACACAAAGACTTGGTCGATCACCACAGAGTCATAAGCGTCTAACTTGGATTTCAAACGTTGTTCGTCACGCAGCCCTATCCTTGCCCAAACTAAATCAACGCCTCCATCAGGGCCAGGTCGAAAATCTTCATAACTGGTGAATTTAGTAGCGGTTTTAATTGGGCCGCCTGCACAACCAAACAAAAACATGCTGGTTGCAACAAGCAAAAGGACTTTTAAAGGTTTCATAACGCACTTAAGTAAATCAAGGGATTAAATAAGTATGCCACACCCTAAGTGAAAAAGTTGTAGAAAAAGAGGTAAAACTCAGAGCTCGATCTAAAATCAATGGTTCTGAACGGTATGTGCATACTCTACGATCACCTGATTGCCTTCGATATAAGCATTTTGGATCTCACCATCAACACTCATTCTACTTTTCAGATAAACCACTTTGGGCCCGGATTCATTGTCTTCTTTAAGTGAAGGGAGCACATTCCTTGGATCCAAATGAAGCAAACGACAGAAGTGACTAACGAAAGACATGGTTAATGCTTTCTCCCCTCTTAGCACTCGCGAAAAATCCAACTGGTTCATTCCTAGCTTTTTTGAAAACTCCATCTGCGTAATTCGCATTCGAGATTTTTGTGACATCAACGTTTGGTACAAAGCATCTCTATCTTGCTCAGTGAATTCCATTACCGGTTCCTTTATATAATTCATGCCAATCAATTGTCCGGCTTTTCATACATGGCATGTCAGGGTTTGGTTAGTGGAAACCAAAGGTTTGGTTTTGATATGGAATAACCTTGTTTGATCTGTACAGAGCTATCAGAGCTATC
>NZ_JBFRVM010000037.1:0-23407 GCF_041475145.1 Vibrio sp. 10N.222.49.A3 | reverse complement strand
CTATCAGAGCTATCAGAGCAAATAATGATCCGCCAACAGAGCAACAAACAAAATCATAAGATGATAAATGGAGAACTTGAAGGTCTTCATCGCCATGTTAGGCTCATCACGATACTTAAGTACCCAAGCGTGATAAACAAACCCACCGTTGAGTACCAATGAAGCGCTCAGATATATCCAGCTGCTCATGCCGACCAATACAGGCAATATACACACGATGCTAAGCAACAAGGTATAGAGAAAAATAGAAGTCTTGGTGTATTCGATTCCGTGGGTCACAGGCAGCATGGGGATGCTCACTTTGGCATACTCGTCACGACGGTGAATTGCCAATGCCCAAAAGTGCGGAGGGGTCCAGATAAAGATGATCATCACCAACAACCAAGCGTTTGAATGCAGCTCGTTGGTGACTGCCGTCCAGCCCAAAAGCGGAGGCATAGCGCCTGCGATCCCTGCAATTACGATGTTCTGTGGCGTCGCTCGCTTCAAGTACATGGTATAGATCACCGCGTAGCCCAATAAGCTTGCAAAGGTTAACCAAGCGGTGAGTTGATTGACCCACACCACAAGCGTGACGAAACCAAGTAAGCCAATACCCGCGGCAAAGCTGAACACGCGCGCACTACTCAGTTCACCGGATGGTAAAGGTCGTCGATTTGTTCGAGTCATTTGTCCATCGATCTTTTTGTCGATCAAATGGTTAAACGCAGCTGCCGAACCAGCCATTAACCCTATCCCAATCATCCCGAACAGAGTTTGTTGCAAAGGCAATCCATTCGGCACAGCCAAACACATTCCAACCAATGCAGTTAGCAGCATCAAAGCCACCACTTTAGGCTTGGTCAGTGTTAAATAGATCTTCCAAGTAGCTTTGTTTTTTGCTGCTGTTTCGTTACTTAAAGCGATGTCGTTGTTAGCTGTTATCTTAGGAGTTGAGGCTACTCCTTGAACCACCACTCCATGTTGTGTTGACGTTCTACTGACCATGATTACCTCCTTGTAATACACTGTTCTTCACCAAGCTCTCACTCGGTTTGCGTTGCCAGACCACAAAATTGGTCACCACCATGCTGATTAGCAACATCGCTGCGACTAGGTTATGCAAAACCGCGACTGAGATTGGCAGGTGAAACCATACATTACTGATCCCAAGGCTTATTTGAGTAAACAATACTAATGCGACAATCACGCTCAGCTTTTGGTGAGGCGCTTGGCCAAATTTCCATAACTGGTACACAATCATCAGCACCGTTAACGTCGCCACAATAGCCCCGAACCTGTGCATAACATGAATGGTGAGCCTTGCGGGATATTCCAACACACCAAACTCATAGTTATCATGGCCGTGTTGAGCAAAATCGAACGCATTTTTGAAGTCGAGATAGCTCATCCAGTTACCTTCACATATGGGTAACTGTGTACACACCAACGCGGCATAGTTCGACGATGTCCAACCACCAAGCAGTATCTGCCCGACCACAATGAGTAGCCCGAACAGCGTCCAAGCTTTAAGTGTTGAAGAATAAGAAGCCTCGCCAAAACGGCTTTGAAATTGAGATAAACGACAGTAGAGCAGACACAACAGCGACAGTAGCGTGAAGCCCCCCATCAAATGTGCCATAACCACAACGGGCATCAACTTGAGAGTCACCGTCCACATTCCAAGCAAAGCCTGAAATATCACGGTTGCAGAGATAAATAACGGAAGACCAGCAGCTGTTATATTCTTTTTAATACACCAAGCAACAACGACAAAGATAAGCAGCCCTAATGTTCCTGCAAAGTAGCGATGGATCATCTCTATCCACGCTTTGTCTGCTTCGAGAGCACGTTCTGGAAATTGTAGATTGGCTTGATTCACTGCTTGGGCATCAGAAGGAACGGTTATCTTGCCGTAACACCCTGGCCAATCAGGACAGCCAAGGCCAGCATCCGACAAACGGGTATAAGCGCCGAGCACAATCACGGTAAGGGTTAACAAGATAGTTAATCTCATCATGTGTATGAGTAAATCAGGGGCTCTATTCTGCATCGTTTATCTCCCTATATTTATTCCCTTTTCGCTAACAACACTCAGCCTTAACGCAATTTTCTAAAGCTCATCAATTCAAGCTTAGTGACTCAAGCTTATCAACTTAAGCTGATTAACTACCCAACTCGTGACAGCTTAAGCAGCTTTCTTAGATCATGAATCATGCCTTTAGATTGACCAACTAACTGAGACGGGTCAGAAACGCTTTTGTACTCCATGACCAACTGCCCTAGTGGGTCAATAATGACAATCGAAGCAGGTGAAAACTCAGTACTTAACTGATCACCACCAGCTAACAAAGATAAATCCGGCTTATCGAGCGAACCCGACAACGAATTACCTTCTGAGACAAAAACAACGGCAGTCACTCGCTCTTTGTTTTTCCCTAACGCCAAATAGCTTTGATTCAAATAATGGAGTTGTTGTTCGCACAAGCTTTCACACTCTGTAGGAGCGATATAACCCACTAACCACCCTTCTCCAGCCATGGGTACCGTTACGCCGAAATCCGCTAGTGTAATTCTTGGTTCGACCAATTCGCCAGAGTTAGTGACACCTGAGGTATACCAATTCTGGTCCAATACAGTTTTGGCGATAATGGCTGGCAAAGCGAAAATTAAAACAAGTCCAATTAATACCAAGCGCCCTTTAGTACGACGGCTTCTGAGCTCAGCCATGTTTGCCTCGGTAATTTCCCTGTTCACTTGTACTTGAGATTTATCCATCCTTATTCCTCGTGATAGGTGTTGCTTTTAGGTACCGATAGCCAATCAACATCGTCAAAAACAAAAGTACCGCAGCCATAACAAACCATTGAAATGAGTAACCAAAGTGCTTCTCAGATTTCATCGCCGTTGGACGCCATAACATTTCATAGGGCCATGCATCTAAACTCTGAGGTTGGAAGACAAAGGGCAGCACTTCTTGCCCTGTGTACTGTGATAGCGCTGTTATGTTTAAGTTTTGAATTCTATTCGGTGTCGTATTTTCTAATCCCAACTCAAGACTTAGAGGGTTCAACGAACGTGTGTACAAACGCCCTGACATATTGGTTGGTAGTGTGATGCTTCCTAATTGGGGTAGCTCTCTTCTGTCACGGCTAGCTGCAACGAACCCAAGATCGATCAACAGTTGTTTTCTTCCATCTTGTGTTGGAACTTCGCCCAACATGTAAATCACATACCCCACCGTTCCTTGGTTAATCTGGTTGTCTAACAAAACCACTAATCCGCTGGGTGTTTCCAGCTCCACGTCAACTCTCAAACCATTTAAAGACGGCAGTTCAGATGCACCTTGCATTTGTGTACGCGAGCCCTTCCATTCAGAGATAACCGTATCCAATGACCTAGACGATTGCTGCGCTCTTTCTGATAGCTGCATTTCATAGCGCAATTTCTCGTTACCTCGATCTAACTGCCACAAACCCAACTTGATTAAAATGCCGACTGAAACCACAGTTAAAACAACCGCTATCCAAAAACCTTTACTGCGGAACTTGTGTTCATCATCAATCAATCGGTTTGGAGTTATCACTATGGCGTCATCTACCTTTGTGTTGTTATTTAAAATTGTGTTAGTCGCTTTGCTGTTCTTCATCGCTTTCAATTTGATGAAAGGCCTAATCCAAATCGCCTCGGGCAAACACAATGGAAAAAGGCTCAGTCACTTCTTGGGGCGTCGTGTCATGTGGTCAGCCGTTGTAGTGCTACTTTTATTACTTGCTCTGGGATCAGGAGTGATAACTCCCAACCCTCGCCCCTATTAATCCCCTATAGGCTCAACCGTTAAAGCACATAAACAAATACAAACAGGCCTAACCAAACAACATCAACAAAGTGCCAATACCAACTGCCCGCTTGGAACGCAAAGTGGTCTTTCGGAGTGAAATGGTCTTTCGCAACCCTTGCCAGCAACACGATCAAAAAGATAGTTCCTAAACAGACATGCAAACCATGGAACCCAGTCAACAAGAAGAAGGTATTGCCGTAGATACCAGACTGAAGTGTCAGCCCCATCTCTTGATAAGCGTGAAGATACTCTTCAACTTGGAAGAACAGGAAGAAGCCAGCCAGAACAATGGTTATCTCCAACCAGACGATCAAAGCCATACGCTTATTTTGTTCAAGACTGATATGTGCCATGTGCAGCGTCACAGAGGAAAGCAGCAGGATAATGGTGTTCTTAAGCGGGATACCTTGCCAAGGCATGGCTTGTGTCGTTACGCCATCAGGGGTAGTCGTTAATGGCCATATCGATTGGAACATCGGCCACAATACTTCATGGGTCATTTCATTATTACCAGCACCACCAATCCAAGGTACAGAAATCATACGAGCATAGAAAACCGCGCCAAAGAAAGCGCCGAAGAACATGATTTCGGAGAAAATAAACCAACTCATTCCTTGTCTAAAAGAACGAGATATCTGCTCAGAATAAACGCCACTTAATGATTCCGTGATCACATTGCTGAACCAACCTGCGAGCATGTAAAGCAGCACAGCAAACCCGACTAACAACACCGCTTTGCCAAATACACCACCGGCTGCGTCGGTGCCCATATTTTGCACCGTCAAGCCAGCACCAACCGCGACCAAAAACAGTGCTACAGCACCCACTAATGGCCAGTGACTTTGATGTGGAACGAAATAAACTTCCTTTTTAGAACTCATCGCTCAACTCCTTATGTTGATACTGGTTCTGTAAATCCCTAGTTACTTGCGAGTGTGCTCGCTTTTGGTGAGCCAGATTGTAGTGTGCTCAATGTTGATGTACTCACTTCAGGCTTACTTGCCTTTCCACTCACCTGACTCGTGATGTTAAACAGCGTATATGAGAGCGTGAGTGTATGTATCGATTCTGGAATATCTGGCTCAATGTAAAATATCAAACCCATTTCTGCGCTCTTGTGCCCGTCCAATGGCTGCTGATTAAAGCAAAAGCATTCCATCTTATTGAAGTAAGTTGCCCCCATACCTGGAGAAACCGATGGTACGGCTTGGCCAACCAATGAGGCTCCAGATAGGTTTTTAGCTATGTAGTTAGTTTGAACCACTTCACCAGGGTGAACCTCTAACACTCGAACTTCAGGCGAGAACTGCCACGGCATATCTGGCTTAATGTGCGACATGAATTCAACACGAACAGTACGAGAGTAATCAGGCTGCATTCCCTGAGGTTGCACCGCTGAAACAGTATTAGTTTTGCCATTAATGCCTAAGGCCTCGCACATCACATCGTAGAGCGGCACCAAAGCGAAACCGAAGCCAAACATCGCAACCACGCCCAACACCAAATAACCCGTCAGCTTTTTGGTCGATCGCTTATTAGACAGGCGCTTTGGTTGTTTTTTATCTTGATTGGGATCGCTTTGCTTATCACTCATGGTTCTATCCTCTAATCCACTTTCGGTGGATGAGTAAAGGTGTGGTGAGGCGCAGGGCTTGGTACTGTCCATTCTAGCCCTTCAGCCCTATCCCAAGGCTTGCTTGGTGCAGGCTCTCCGCCTCTCACGCACTTAATAGCCAGCCATAAGAAAATCAACTGAGACAACCCAAAGGCAAAACCACCAATCGATACCACTTGGTTAACGTCAGCAAATTGAATGGCGTAATCTGGAATACGACGCGGCATGCCCGCTAGCCCTAAAAAGTGCATAGGGAAGAACAGTACATTAACTGAGATTACCGACGTCCAGAAGTGCCACAAACTGAGCTTGTGGTCGTACATATGCCCAGTCCATTTCGGCAGCCAATAATAGGCGGCGGCCATAATGGAGAACACAGCTCCTGTTACCAGAACATAGTGGAAATGAGCCACCACAAAGTAAGTATCGTGATATTGGAAATCAGCAGGCACGATAGCGAGCATCAATCCGGATAACCCACCAATCGTAAACAAAACAATAAAGGCAATCGCAAACAGCATTGGCGTCTCAAAGGTCAAAGCACCCCGCCACATGGTCGCCACCCAGTTGAAGACTTTCACACCGGTCGGCACCGCAATCAACATGGTGCAATACATGAAGAATAGTTCGGCAAATACTGGCATACCCGTGGTGAACATGTGGTGCGCCCAAACCAAGAATGACAACAATGCGATACTACAAGTCGCGTACACCATAGAATGATAACCAAACAGGCGCTTGCCACTGAATGCAGGAATGATGGCTGAGACAATACCAAAAGACGGCAAGATCATGATGTACACTTCGGGGTGTCCAAAGAACCAGAATATGTGCTGGAACATCACCGGATCCCCTCCACCTGCGGCATCAAAAAAGCTAGTCCCAAAGTATTTGTCAGTCAGTACCATAGTCACCGCACCCGCGAGCACGGGCATCACGGCTATCAGTAAGAAAGCGGTAATTAACCATGTCCATACGAACATCGGTAGCTTGAACCAAGTCATACCCGGCGCGCGCATGTTCACTATGGTCACAATGACGTTGATCGCCCCCATGATCGAACTGATCCCCATAATATGAACTGAGAATACGAATAGCGCTGTACTGTCTGGGCCATAAGTTGTCGAAAGTGGCGCGTAGAAGGTCCAACCAAAGCTCGGGCCGCCCCCTTCTGTAAACAAAGATCCGATTAAGATTAGAAACGCAAAAGGTAAGATCCAGAAACTGAGGTTGTTCATTCTCGGCAGCGCCATATCTGGTGCACCGATCATCATCGGAATCATCCAGTTAGCCAAACCCGTAAATGCAGGCATTACCGCACCGAATACCATGATTAAACCATGGACTGTAGTCATCTGATTGAAGAAATCTGGCTCAACGAGTTGCAAACCCGGTTGGAACAGCTCCGCACGAATCACCATCGCCATGGCGCCACCCGTTAAGAACATCGCAAAACTGAACCAGAGATATAATGTTCCGATGTCTTTATGATTGGTTGAATACAGCCAACGAGCCCAGCCTTTAGGTGCCGCATGTGAGTCGTGATCATCAACAGGCAAATCATTATTACCCAATGTGCCTTCTGCAGAATGGCTCAGTGCTTGATCTTCTGCTGGAGCCGATTTCACCGGCTTATTGATTGGTGAACTCATAACTGATCCTTAGCATCATTTTGTGCATCATCCGTTGAGCTTTCAGAACTGCCTTCTTGCTTCGCCTTATAAGCGTTGATATCTAAAGCCTGAACAATATCGCCGGTGTTATTACCCCAAGCATTTCGTTGATAAGTCACTACCGCTGCGATCTCTTTCTCGGTTAACTGATTATCGAATGCTTGCATCGCCGTTCCGCCACGACCATAAACAATGGTGTCGATATGAACATCGACATCACCAAGGGCAATAGGACTCCCTTTGATGGCAGGAAATGCTCCGGGAATACCTTCGCCGTTAACTTGGTGACACACCGCACAACGAGTTTTATACACCTCTTCGCCAATGGTATTGAGATCTTCCAAGGAAAGTGACGCATCTAATGCATCTTGCGCGGCTTGTTGTTCGGCTATCGCCAACTCTTTCTGTTCTGCTAGCCATGCGTCAAAATCGTCTTCTTCCATGGCATGCACCACTATCGGCATGAACCCATGAGCGCGGCCACACAACTCTGCACACTGCCCTCGGTAGACACCGGGCTCATCTATCTTTGTCCAAGCCTCATTAATAAAACCCGGAATGGTATCTTTCTTAACGGCGAATGCTGGCAACCACCATGAGTGAATCACATCGTCGGAAGTCATCAAGAAACGGACTTTACGGTCAACAGGCAGTACAAGCGGCTTATCAACTTCTAGCAGGTAATGCGCGCCTTTCACTTCAATTCCTTCAATCTCTTTATCACTGGTCGCTAGAAGGCTGAAAAATTCGACGTCTTCACCAAAATAGCTGTAATGCCATTTCCATTGTGAACCAGTGATTTTAACGGTCAGATCTGATTGGGAGGTGTCTTCCATCGCTATCAAAGTTTTGGTGGCGGGTATCGCCATAGCGATGAGGATAATAATAGGGATGATGGTCCAAAGAATTTCGACTTTCGTGCTTTCGTGAAAATGGGCAGCAACTGCGCCCTTTGATTTCCTGTGCCTCAGAATCGAATAGAACATCACTCCAAAAACAACAAAGGCAATCGCACAGCAGATATAGAAGATCAGCATATGAAGCTCGTATACCTTACCGCTGATCTCAGTGACACCTTGAGTCATGTTGTATTCACTGCTTGCATGCACCAAAGGCGACACCAAAACCACAACAAAACTTTTCAAAAGCCACGCTAGCCTAACCAGTAATCTTTTCAAAAGATCTCTCCTTATCCTTCCTAATTGGATACTTGCGACCTAAATGTCGTTGCGAGCTGTGTTTCGTTACGAGCTATATTCGTTGCGAGCTACGTTTCATTACGAACTACATGTCATTACGAGCTATGTGTCATTCCGAGCCAGACAACATTCATTGTTATTCCAGCTGAACATGAAAAGCTGAATCTCAATCTACAACTCACATGGAGCTAGCCTGTAAACGGGCTGCTGACCTCATCTGAACTTAAGAACCAATACGGATCATAAGCGTTGTAAGTTTCCACTAAAGATTCAAAAACGACGAACTTGTTAAGTTTTGTTATATTTATGTAAAAGGCTAGTTAGTGATATCCAATTGTTCAAGGTAAGTTTACTTATTAAACAGTCAATTATTTGAAGTGGCTTTACCCATATGCCTTTCCCTTACTGTTGGAATTTATTTTAAATCGAGTTTTACGATTGCTTTCATAGAAATGATAATCAGTATCATTTAAATTAAATCAACAGAAAGACACCCCGATATTAAAAGGTTTAGTGATTATGCAAGATGCAATGAACTGGTTAGCGAGAGACCCAGACCCAAGAACTCGTGAAGAGCTTCAATACCTTATCGATGAGGGAATGCACGACGAACTTGAAGACCGCTTTATTCAACGATTAGAATTCGGAACGGCGGGACTGCGCGGCAAAGTCGGATGCGGCCCAAATAGAATGAACCGCTTGGTCATACAAGAAACAGCCACAGGCCTTGGCCACTATTTAATTGAACATGTCGAAAATGCCTCTATGCGTGGTGTAGTGGTTGGCTACGACGGTCGTTTAGATTCAAAGCAATTCGCGATTGATACAGCTTCTGTACTCACCGCTTTAGGTATTAAGGTTTACCTAACTTCGAATGTTGCAGCGACACCTATCGTTGCCTTTGGTATTGAGCACTTCAACGCGGCGGCGGCGGTTGTAGTGACGGCGAGCCACAACCCGCCGGAGTACAATGGCTTCAAAGTGTACTGGGAGAATGGCGCTCAAATCATTCCCCCTCATGATGCAGGCATTGCTGCTGAAATAGATATCGCATCGACCAAGCCCATCTCATTGATGAGCCTTAGTGACGCTGAAACACAAGGTAAGTTGGTATGGTTAACTGAAGGTTACTATCAGACCTATCGTGCTGCTATCAACCAGAGCCCACACGTGAGTAAAGAGATCGAATCGGCGAATACCACCATCACCTATACCGCTATGCATGGTGTCGGCGCACAAATGGCGGAAGACCTACTTCATGATTCTGGATTCCATAAAGTGTTCAGTGTTGCCGAACAGAGAGAACCAGATGGTCACTTCCCGACGGTGAACTTCCCCAACCCGGAAGAAAAAGGCGCGATGGATCTTGTGGTTAACTTAGCAAAAAGTGTCGATGCCGACATCGCTTGCGCTAATGACCCAGATGCAGACCGATTTGCGGTTGCCGTTCGAACCGATGATAAAGTCAGAACTGAAGATGCTTCCTACAAAATGCTCACGGGTGACCAAGTGGGTGTGTTATTCGCGCACTACTTGCTATCAAAGCCACACACTAAAAACCAGTTAGTTGGTAACAGTATCGTATCTTCAACTCTACTTGAGAAAGTGGCTCAATCCCATGGTGCGACTTACTTCCAAACGCTGACTGGCTTTAAATGGTTAGCGAATATTGGCATGCAATTAGAAGATGAGAAAAACGAGTTCTTGTTCGCCTATGAAGAAGCGTTAGGCTACACAATTGGTACTCAGGTACGAGACAAAGATGGGCTGTCTGCTATCGTCGTGTTTGCTCAACTGGTTGAGGAGTTAAAATCTCAAGGGCGAACCGTTTGGGATCTTCTCGCTCAAATTTCATTTGAACATGGGGTTCATACCAACGCGCAACGTAGTATTGCCCTAGACCCAGATTCACCATCGATTGGTTCTAAACTCCGCTCGGCACAACCAAAAGTAATAAACGGTGTCGCTATCTCTGTGATTGAAGATCTGCAGTCTTCTTTGCGCTTTATTGTCGGTGGGGCTACCGAGGCGATTAACCTGCCAGCAAGTGACGTACTCATCTATCATCTCGAGGATGGTTCACGCATTATCGTCCGCCCTTCAGGAACAGAACCAAAAGTTAAGGTTTATTATGAGACGGTAACAAAGTTCGAAGGGACAGAAACCTATGACGATACTCGCAAGCGCGGTGAAGAGTACATGGATAGGCTCATCGAACAACACCAGAAAGAGTTGAACTCTTAGATCATCATTCTTTCAAAAAATCAGTTCCATGAAGTGCAATATGTAACTGATCGACATAAAAAATGGACGCTCGAAGCGTCCATTTTTGTATCGGCGGCTAACCCCGATAAACTGTTTGAGTTGCAGTCTACGAGGTAAAGAAGGAAGACAACATCCACACCGCTAACACGATAAAAACTCCGCCCATCACTTTTTGCTGATAGGTACGAAACTTAGCATTTTCTACCAAAGATTTACCAATAGTACCCACTAACGCCACAAGTAAAAAGTTGAACGTCAAACCTAGCACATTCAGCAATAAACCCAGAACGAGCATCTGCTCACCCGAAGTCGCTTCAATACTCGTCGATACAAACTGCGGTAAGAACATCACGAAAAAAACCAACGCTTTAGGATTAAGCAGGTTAGTAATAAGTGCTCGTTGGTAGTACGCTTTTGCAGCACGGTTATCGCTTAACTCAGGCGCATTGCCCTGTTCTGTTCGAAGACAATCCCACCCCATCTTTAATAAGTATGCACCGCCTAATAGATGAAGGGCTTTTAAAGCCACTGGACTCATCGCAATCAATGCTGAAACGCCCATTGCTGCCAATACTGTCAGGATAATTCCAGAAGTCGCATTACCTAAGCTCGCAAACACACCGACTTTACGGCCATAGCTCATGCTTGAGCTTGCGATGAGTAACATATCAGGGCCTGGTAAAAGGAGAAGAGCTACAACGGCCGTCAGGTAAACAGGTAGGATGGTTAAATCGATCATGGGTTTCAGTATTGATAAAAATGGAGGCGAATTTTATATCAATTACTAACACCCTTCCAGATGCAATCAGTTGCTAGGTGTTAAATTAATCGAATTAAACACCATCAATGAACAGTAAAGCCAATTTATTAACTAAATACAAAAGACTAATTAACGTGCTACCCACTCGATCTCAATCACAGTGGTTTCGCCACACTTTAGACGACCAAGGAAAATATCACCTTGATGTACCTCTCCAACACCTTTCGGAGTGCCCGTCATCACAACATCACCGTCAAGCAAAGTCGTATAAGAAGATAACTCTTCGAGGATGGTCTGTGGGGAATAAAGCATCTGTTCAACATGCCCTTTTTGAACGCGGACACAGTTAATAAATAACTCTATGTTTAAGTCAGAGAGGTCCAAGTTATCTATGGGAACAAAGCGACTAAAAACAGCAGAACCATCAAAAGCTTTAGCACGCTCCCAAGGCAGACCTTTCGCCTTCAAACTACTTTGTAACTCGCGTTTGGTAAGGTCTAAACCTAGCCCCACGGCAGAGTATTCACCGTTTTCAACAATGAAGCAGATTTCAGCTTCATAATGTAACGTTTCTTGATGGAAAGATGATAGAGAAGACGTAACGCTAGTGCTCGGCTTATTAAACACCACCATAGAGTCAGGGATAACATTATTAAGCTCTTCGATGTGATCAACATAATTGCGCCCAATACACAGTACTTTGCTGGGTGTTGCTGTTCGTTTCGAATTCATCAATTGCTCCTGATCTACAACGCTGCTCATAGTTTGTCCCTAAACTGTTTTTTGGAGCGCAGAGTTTACCGCATCATTGAAAGAGAATCTTCGGCAAGATGGTTATCAATATCTAAATTCTGATCTTTAGCTCAATTAAATGATTTAAATACTTTTATTCGAAGATCGCGACGTATAAGAACTAATGACAAGAGCCATAGCTACGTAGATCATCGCTGCGTAGATGAAATGAATGGCAAGGTAACATGAAGGGAAAGCTAAAACCGATGCATATAGAACGAAAGCAGCCCTCTCAAACCAAAAGGCTTGAGAGGGCTTAGCATGGTGTCTAGGACAGTATCCGAAAAGATAAATTTAAGGAGTAAACACTATGCATAATAGTGGTCAAACTCAATGAGTCGCGACTTATAGGTAGAAACGAGCACCAATAGTCCACTTGTCGTCAGTTTTTCTGTTGTCTGCATCGTTTAGATCAAACTGATAGCCAGTGTAGCCAACAACATTACTCGTAAAGTTGTATTCAGCTTGTAGAGCTAGCTCTTCACGGTCAGTTTGTGTTGCCGCGCCTTTCGTCGCTTCGCCTTCAACAACTTCGTAGTTAACGCTTAAGTTTAAGCTGTTCGCTAAAGCGTAAGCCGCTAGCAATTCATATGCATCACTTTCTTCAAGGCCTACGTTCATGTTTTCGTTTGAAGCGTAGATACCTGCTAGGTATAAACCTGAGCCGTAAGAACCGTATGCAGCAGAAACTAGGTGAGATTCAGCCGTCTTAGAAACACCACCCTCTTTGAAGTCACCAGTGTTGAAGGCATAACCCAATTTAACACCAGCGATTGAGTAACCAAGAGTCGCTTGAATACGGTCATCGTAAGACACCGTTGAACGAGTAGTAACAACAACACCACCAAGAACGTTTTCAGTGTCAGTCGTTACGTCATTGCTGCCCTGCCAACCTAGACCAAAGCTAAGCTCACCCGCTTCACCAAAATCAAATCCGTTGCGGTAACTTGCCATTTTGTCTGCACGACCAGTACCTAGCGCACCGTGGTTGTCGTATAAGAAATCGTTCGCGAAAGCGATCGGCATATCAGTAGCTGAAGCTACATCGTAGTATGGCGCCCACTGCGTACCTGCAACAGCACGACCTAGCTCATCATGACTTAAACCTACATAACCAAGACGAGTAGTGAACGACTCATCACCACCGTTTAGGTAGTTAAGCGCCCATTCGCCTTTAGCGTCAGCTGTGAAGCCATTACCTAATTCTTGCGTAGCATTAAAGTTGATACGTGGTGAGTTTGTACCAACATCCGTATCGCCTTTCTCTGAACCATTCAGGTTTACAGAAACGTGACCACCAACAGAGAAGGCTGTACCGTCTTCGTTATAAAGCTCTACCGCAACTGCCTGTGTACCAAATACTGCACCAGAAATTGCTAGCGCTAAAAGTTTCTTATTCATTGTCATATCCATTTGTAACTGGGAGAGTGATTCCATAACAACCTCGTGCTTACGGAGAGGTTGTTACCTGCATTTAACAAGTGGGAAAACACTAATATACGACTGACAAAAAAGTTGCATTAAAATATATAAAATAAAAAAAATCGCGCTATAAAAACAAAAAATACCATTAAAAACAAAGCATTAAAAACAAACCTCAAGATAATTTTTGGTATTCTTTGATATAAAAACCTTTGATTTCTTGATTTTCCAATCATAAAAACAGCATTAGACACTTAAGCTACAAACGACTTTCCAGACCATTCTGCGACATACCATTAACTTAGAAACATCCTGTAACATAATGAGCCGTACTGAAATATTTAGCCTTGTGAAACAATTCCAAATTTGAACTAGGATAAGTTGCTTTATTAATTATTGGCTATTGCTTTATTGAAAGTTCACTAGAGAAAATACAAAAAAAGGGCAACCAATCCGTGACTGGTTGCCCTAATACAAGTTAGTACATTCTTATTTGAAGCAAACCTCAGCCCAACGTGCTAGGCCTGAAGTTACGGAACCAAAATAGTTACCACTCACAATTGGCACATTCGGTACGGCTTGTTGTACTGCTTCTCGAAGAATAGGAGAACGGGCAGAACCGCCCGTCATGTAGATGACATCTGGCTTTTTCTGACCTTGTTGAATCGCTTCTTTAACCAATTCAATCATCTTAGATTTTGGCGTTTCAATCGCTTCTATCATCTGATCAACGGAGATATCCACTTCAATCAGCTCTGATGCAACATTGATTGCTGTTCGATATTGGGAGGATTCTGCCAATGCAATCTTGGCTTCTTCCGCCCGACGCACAATGCTGTAACCTAAAGTATCGTGATAGACCTTCATTAAACGGTCTAACTTTTGAGGCTCTGAAGCTTCTTTACGAAGTAACTTTAACGCGGCTAGGTTTTCCCTTGAATAGAAGTTTTTTTGAGCTTCTACATTGTTTATCGCAATTGGATTCCAGAATTGAGTCAACGGCATATCGATACCCGAAATACCCTTACTACCCATACCGAAAGGTGACATCAATTGTTTGAAGGCAAGGTAAATATCAAGATCATTACCCCCTACCCTTTGTCCACTGTGTGCTAACAAGCTTTGGGTGCGATTCGCTTTACCAGACCAACTTGGCCCCATTTCTAACAATGAGCAATCGGTGGTACCACCACCAATATCGACAACTAATACCGTTTGGTTCTCAGTCAGAGTACTTTCGTAATCAAGGCCTGCAGCGACCGGTTCAAACTGAAAAGCGATATCAAGGAAACCTGCACGTTTGGCTGCACGTGAGAGTATATCTTCGGCTTGTCGGTTTGCTTCTTCACCACCACGACCGTGGAAGTTAATTGGTCGCCCAATAACAGCTTGTTTGATCGACTCTTGAGTCGTGATTTCAGCTTGATGCTTGATATTCGCCATCATGGCGCACACTAAATCTTCGAAGAAACTCACCTGAACATCATGCAATCCACTGGCACCAAGGAAAGACTTAGGGGACTTAACGTAATAAACGTCACGAGGGTCTTCCAAATAAAGGTCCAATGCAGCCTGACCAAATGCCATGTCTTCTGGCACTAGGTCGATACTCTCTTCTCGGTTCAGAGCGATAGCACGTCGCAACACCTGCTCACCAATCGCATCACTCGGTTTGATATTCAAATGGCGAAATAGGTGCTCAGAAACGCTCTCACGAGTAGGTGCAAATACCGTTGAGGGAATATAATGGTTGCTACCTTCCAATGGTAACAGGCTTGGTTCTCCATCAACCATCGCCGCGACAGAACAGTTCGCTGTTCCATAATCAAAGCCAATAAACATAATATCCCCCACTCAACAAAAGGGGCGAGATGCTACATGAAAAGCCTTTAAATTACGAGGTCATTTGTCGATTTTACTTAGGGTCTGTTGACCTTTCGTGGTTAAATTTTTGTTCGAGATAGAATCGTTTTAGGCGCGGCAAGATGTATGTAGCCTAGTCATTCTAAGTAAATACATCTTAACAAAGTATAAAACGATTCTAACCGAACCCTTCGGGCAGCCTTTGTGGTTCATTTCTACTGTGTTATCGGCTTCTCATGTAGGCTAGACACTTCAAAGCCTCTGCCTTGTAGAAATTTCCCACAAAGTGCTGCAAAAATCAGCTCGAAAGATCAACAGACCCTTGTGTTTTTGGTTTGATGACTCTTAAAAAGGAAACAAATATGCTACATTTCAGCCCAAATGAATCATGGGTTAGATAGATGAAAACACCTTGCCGAGCGGCTTGTAAAAATAATGGCGGAATGTGCAGTGGCTGCTTTCGAACAATGGATGAAATTATAGGTTGGAAAGGCTTATCTGAAGACGAACGAACGTCAGTCATGGATAACCTTAGTGGCGAGAGTTCTACTCACCAATGTCCGCAGTGTCATGAGCCAGCTCAATGCGATATTAGTGCGGGTAAAGAGACGTGTTGGTGTTTTGAGTTAGAGAAGCGTGATACTAGCAACATTCCAAAAACTGGTGCGTGCATGTGCCGTAAATGCCTGTCTGCCTTGCCTATTCAGTAGCTTACGAGCCTGTTCCATAGCTTGCAAAGCTAGTCAGCAGGTTACGAGCCTGTTCATCATATACAAAAAAGCGAGAGGTTGTTCTCTCGCTTCAAGATACGACATTAAGTTTCGACCTACTACTTACTAATAGTTATCTAGTTAGTGGTTACTTCGATTTTGCAATCAGCGCAGGCTGAGAAAACTGTACTCCGCTCCAGCCATGAGTCATGAAGTTACGAATATTTTGATGGTCAGTGTTCTCGGGAAAACCTAATACGTCATTACGATAAAATTGACCAAAACAAGCAAGTGTTTGCTCTGCAGATAGACCTTGCTCTAAACCAAAAGCAAAAATCTTACACGAACCATTATTCTGCCCAGCGGCATTCACTACATCGCCATTACGAAATTCACTCTCAGCAAAATCATAATGAGCTTCTATCACTTGTATTGTGTCTTCAAATTGCACGCTTTCTGGGGTATCAGCCAGAGTATTCAATAAGGTTTGCAGTTCCATTTAATATTTCTCCATCAAGTACATATCTGAAGCAGTGTATCTTGTTTTTCAGCAAGAGTAAGCCGTTGTTTCCTTTAATCCGTTATTCATTTTTTTGACGTCCATGACTAATTACTTCAATGAAACTAATGACATAGTTTTATCAGAGCGTTATATTATTTTATCAAACGGTCAATATTGTTTAGTAACGAATATGCATAAAGACAGAAGGTTAGAACTGTTCAGATACCTTAAACCAGGTACAAAAACAGTGGGTGTATTGGAGTTTGGCCTAGATGACTCAATCCAGATAAGTACACTTTATATCGGACACAAAGAAGATCAGTACCTTATACTTGAACTTTCAAAAAAAGCGACCGAAGCACTAACGCTAAGAAAGCTCATCAACGTTGATATTATTGTTCGTGCTATTACCGATACTGAACTTGGACACATTGTCGCGTTTAAGACGACTGTACTGGCCCACATCACCTCGCCAGCACACCTTATCTTCCTTCGCCCTCCCTCAAGCTTTGCGAACAAACCTATCCGTGAACATGAAAGGTATAAGATGCGTCTCAGCTGTGAAGTCACCGTTGATACTCTATCACTAGATGCCACTCTGGTTGATTTTTCAGCTTCAGGCTGCGGTATCTATCTTACTCAACAGTCAGATATCGATGTGGGCTGGAAGATAAAAGTAAATTCCAATTTAAATGAACATTTGGATGACGATCTGGTTTACACCGTGGTGAGCAAGAAAAGGCAAAAACAAGGCTGGCTATTAGGCATTCAGTTTCCTCAACACCTAAATATGAGTGATGAGTTGAAAACGCTTCTGTTGGAACAAGCTTTTGTAACTGGCTCTATCTAAATACACGCTAACAGGAATACAAGCTAAAGGGAATACAGATACAAAAAGAGCTCTTACTCAGCTCGAAACCCGTAAAACTTATTCACTTTTATCAATTAGATGACACCATTTACAACCAGTTAAAGAGCACCATTTAATCTTCAGCTTAATGCTGAGTATCATCCCAGTACAATTGTTTGAAATGAACAAAAGCTTTGTGCAACGACGCTTCTTTTATCGGTTTTACGATCACGTAATTTGCTCCAGCAGCCATGAATCTATCTCTTGTTGACTCTTGAGCATCGGCAGTACACGCATAAATCGGAGCTGTTACGCCAATTTGCTCTCTTAGTTGCTCTGTGGTTTCAATCCCACCAAGATTAGGGAGTTGATTATCCATTAAGATAAGATCGTAAACCGTGCTTTTTGCTAGCTCTATCGCTTCCAAGCCACCTTTTGCCCAAGTAACCACCATCCCATACTTTTTGCAAAATGCCTGTGCGATAAAGGCGTTGGTGTGATTATCTTCCACTAGCAGCACTTTCAACGAACGATTAAACAACGCCTCAGGCTCCATGTTGGCTTGTTTCTTAACGTCGGCTAACAGAGGCTTGGAGTGTAACTCCACTGGGATTTCTACAATGAACTCAGACCCCAGATCTTTAACGCTTCGGACTTGAATGTCTCCCTCCAGCATATCGACGAGGTTCTTTACAATCGTAAGCCCAAGTCCTGTACCACCATACTCCCGAGTCGTCGTTTCTTCTGCTTGAACAAAAGGTTCAAAAATAGCATCGATCTTACTCTCATCAATACCGATGCCACTGTCTTTTACTCGAACAATCAAGCTAGCGTAATCAGTATTCAAGATACTTTCGATTTCAAAACTGACGGAAATACTGCCTTGATGTGTGAACTTAAGGGCGTTGCTCAGTAAATTAAACATGATCTGGTTCAAGCGAACCTGGTCGGTGTTTATTTCGATGTCATCAACCAAGTGATTCACAATGGTGAACTCGACGGATTTATCCTCACAAAGTGGGCGATAGATGCTATCTAAGGTGTTAACCAACTCTCCTAGAAGGAAATCTTTCTTCTGAATATTGAATTGTCCCTGCTCTATCTTAGAAAAGTCCAAAATATCGTTTAGTACCGCCAGTAGATGTTCTGCACTATGGCAAAGTACATCAACCTGATCGCGGTTATCTTCACTGTGTATTGAACGTTTAAGCAACTGAGAGACACCGAGGATACCATTCAGTGGCGTACGAATTTCGTGACTCATTTTAGCGAGGAAGTCTGCACGCACACTTGCAAGATGCTCTGCCTCTTCACGCGCTCGATCTGCCTGTCTTTCTGCTTCTATAAGTTTAGTAATATCTTGACCTTGTACCACCACACCGCTGATGCCGTGTTCAACACGGATTGCAGACATGTTCCAGCGAAAAACCTTCTCGCCGATTGGCACGTTAATGCCCGTTAGTTTAGAGCCTTGAACCACCATCTGGATATTCGGCAACATACGGAGCTCAAACTCTCGAGCCATTGCACCATAGTTATCATCTTCATCAAATAGCGCCATACGAGCCGCTGGGTTCATCTGAATTAAGTCACCTTTTTCGGACCAAACCAAAATTGGAGAATGCGCAAAATTAAACAGATCTTGAAATTTTTGGTGTTGCTCAGATAAGCGCTCAAAAGTATCTTCCAACGTGCAGCCAATGTGGTGAAATTCGAAAATATTTGAACCATCAAACTTGCTGAACTCTTCATTACCACTTGCAGAACGAGTGAATTCCATTAACTTATCAAGTTCTGCCGCGACTCTTCTTTGAATCCAAGATCGCGCAAGGAAAGACATGATGATGATCACCACAATCATAACAATGATGGTACGTTCATAATTATCTTCGAGTGCAATGAGGTTAGTGTTTTTCTGGATCGCGCGAATGGTTAGGGGGGTTTCAACAGCATTGATCTTAATGGTTGCAATAGTGACGAAATGACGAGGTAGTTGCTCATACGTTTTATAACTGAGGACGTCTTTTATCGTATAGCTTTCGTCGCCACTGAATGTCGATGTCACCGGAGTACCATGCGCTTCAATGACGATATTTTCGCAATTACTGCCTTGCTGGATAGATTCAGCCAATGGAAAGTTGTTGTCTAGAACAATAGCAACATAAAGCTGCCCTAGAACTTCACCAGTCTTGTTATCAACAATAGGCGTTCGTCGAGCCAACAAATGACGCTTGCCGATATCCGTAGCCAGCTGAATGAAGTGCCAGTTACTGCTAAAAGCGACCTCATCAGAAATATGTTTTAAATTGGACGTATCCAAACCATAGAACTGACCATTGCCATCTTCCCAAGCCAAACCGTTATAAGTAGAAACAAAGCGTAAGTCGGGAGCATGTTCCGGCTCGCGTTGGTCAACACCATAAAAAAAGTAGCTCAGAGCCTCTTCATTGTTGGTATCAAAATACTCCCTTAAAGTTTCACTGTGTGAGCTACTGTCTTGATGGATTTGCAGCACTGATAAGCGATAATCGAACATATTTTGGATCAAGCTAGAAGTTTGTTTAACCGTTCTATTCGTCTCTTGCTTAACGATCCTACTGCTTGTTTCGTAGTTATGAATAAGCACGCCAAGTGCCATCACGCCTATCACTAAAATAATGATACGCGTAATTAATTTGGCTAAAGTGTTCTTTGGTGTAATGGCGTAGCTTTTTTTCATTATTGGTCTGAGTACCTAAATGCTCGCTGCTTAAGTTCTAAAATACGATCTGGAGAATCCTCTTTAGTCACAATTTCAAATTCACCTGAATAAACGGTAGGAACTTCCAACCCGGTAAGATCCCATTTAATCGCCTCTGCCATCGCAATACCCGTATCATCATTCATGCGCATGACCGTAACATCTAAGTCACCCCTTGCTATAGCTTCCAATTCTGCAGAGCCGCCTCCCCAACCATTCACTAATACATCTCGACCAGATTCTCGAATAGCTTCTGCTGCACCCAGAGCAATGTCAGTTGCACATGCATAAATAAAGTTTAGATCCTTATCGTTAGCAAGGCTGATTTTAGCTGCTTGGTAACCGCTCTCTTTATTTGACTTAGTGTAAAAGGACGACTTAAGAGCAAAGTTAGTATCAGAATTCACATCATGGATAAAGGTATCTCCACGAGCATCACTAATATAACCTTCAGAACGATATAACACAGAATACTTGCTGTCCGGTTCACTCACTTGTTTGAAGTAATCCGCTAGCTTTAAACTCCCCGTCATATGGTCGAAACCCACGTACATGAATGGCTGCCTATCGGCCCACGCACGTACTGGTGTGGTAATATTTTGCAAAATCAACTTGGTGTCCGTTGAGCTCAACACATGTTCAATAAACTTACGGTGTCGCGTCGTCTCTAACGTAAAAATCAAATAATCCGTTTTATTTTCAATCGCTTCTTGCAAAGAGATACTCTGCTGAGAGGGGTTAGCATTATCACGAGTAAAAACCTGATTTATTTGATAATTAATTCTCAATTTATCTAGGCGTTTCTCAAAGGCTTGGATATTACGAACCCAATAATCAGAGATCTGTTGCCCCGGGTACACAACTGAAATGGTGATAGGTTCATCCTGAACTTGCCTCAATGGCATAGGGGGATTTTGCACAGCTTCAACCATTTTATCGGTCAATGCTTTTTGCTCTGGAAATTTAGTGAGGTAATCCTGATATTCCCAATAGCCATTCAGCACGTGGGTACCGTGGGAGAGAGCAGACGCAGAAAACACGGCAACCCCCAATAATATAAGTAAACGTTTCATATTTTTCTCGTTTTATATGAGCTACTTTGGCTCATTTTTTAACCTAGCATGACACCATCTCTTTGTATGGCTGAAGGATATTATGTAGGACAACGAGGATAAATGATAGCGTCTAATACTAATTGGAATGTCATTCTAAATGTGCAGTGTGTAAATTTGGAATGGAGATTAAGATTAATGAGTCCTAAGATAAAAACAACTCAATTAAAAACAAAAATACCACTATTTAATCAATAACTTAAAAGTTCTCCTTGCAACAATTCACGCGACTAACATTCGGCCGGGAATTAGAATTCTAACGATGAGTTACGATACTGGAATATACTGAATTTTGTCTTGTTGCCACTCAATGATTAGTTTGAGTGATACTAATTTTTCCTTACGAGATTTGGGTAATTGTTTGATCGCGTATTCGGTTTTTAACGCCTCACTTTTTGACCCAACACCAATACTCCAAACCAACTTAAGTGGGCCTTTACCTTTTAAGGCTTTTGCACCTTTGCCCGTTTGATGTTGTTCGAATCGACGTTCTAAGTTATTCGTCACTCCACAATAAAGAGCATTGTGTCGATTGCGGATCAAATACACGACCCAATCCGCATTTTTGTCAGATTCCGACATTTAAAGCAGTGATTCAACCAGAGCCTTAAGCTCTGCCACTTCTTCACGTAGGCTCGCGACTTCTGATTCAAGTTCTTCAAACTTTTCACTGGATGCAGATGATGAAACAGCGCTTACTGATGCCGTCGCAAACGCTTCAATGTCTACTTCGCCGCTCAGTAAGTGTTGGTAGCGTGATTCTCGTTTACCCGCTTCTCGTGGTAACTTCACGACTAACGCACCCGCTTCTCTTGCCGCGAGTTTTTCGAGTATTGATTCAACCTCTTTCACATCGCTAAAGTTTGCAAGACGACCAGTTCGAGTACGAAGCTCACCCGGGGTTTGGGCCCCACGAAGCAGCATGCAGCAGATGATTGCACGCTCTTGCTCTGTAAATTGCAGATCACCAAATTCAGTGTTGCAGAAACGGTGCTGATACTTATTAACTCGGCTGTTGAAGCTGCTTTCATCGCTCACCATACGACGTCCTATCAAACCATCAACCGCATCTAAAACGTCTGACTCAGACAGAGAGAGCACAGGTTCACGGTTACTCTTTTGATTACAAGCCGTTGTTAAGCTATTTAGTGTCAGTGGGTAATGATCTGGAGTAGTCACTTCTTTCTCGATCAAACAACCGATAATTCTCGCTTCAATTGGGGAAAGTACTGTGTTCATCGTTTTTCCTTTTTATTATTTTGATAATTCCATCTCAACATTTAACAATGCAGCCAGTTATGGCTAATGCTCAGACAAAATCGGTACTCGTTTCTTTCTGCCTTGTTCATCAATCATTATGATCTTAGAACGATTTAGCTCTATTTCCACGACTTCCAAATTAGTGCGCTCTTGTACATACGCATCACGAAGCTTATTTTGTTCTGCCGAAGATTCAACGACATCGTCGCCCAAATCTTCTGTTTCCAATTGTTGTTGATTCATTTCACATGTCGTATCAATGCAGTATCTAAATGGGATACTAACTTGAACGGTAAGATAAAAACAATCGTACGTTAGAGAGAGTGACGAATAATTAAACAACCTTACTTTTGCTTTGATCTAAATACTGTTACATCATCAATTGATGTGCTTTAATCAGAACCAGACAACGTATTTGACGATTAGGAAAAGGAATCTATGAGCAGCGTATTTGAAATTGTTAACCAAGCACGACGTAAGAACAAACTTAAGCGTGAACTTTTAGACAACGAAAAGAAAGTTCGTGACAACCGCAAGCGTGTCGACCTTCTTGATAACCTACTTGATTACATCAAGCCAGAGATGACTCACGACGAGATCCTAGGCATTATCAAAAACATGAAAGCTGACTACGAAGACCGCGTTGATGATCACATCATCAAGAGTGCAGAGATCTCTAAAGCTCGTCGCGACATCAGCCGTCGTATTCGTGAACTAACAGAAGAAGACAAGCAAACTCAAGGTAAGAAGTAATCTAACCTAACGAATTTACTTGCAATAATGTTAGGGCGTGTTGACCTTTCGAGGTTAAATTTTGTTCGAGA
>NZ_JBFRVM010000036.1:0-20856 GCF_041475145.1 Vibrio sp. 10N.222.49.A3 | reverse complement strand
TTAACTGATCGGCATTAACCCAATGGGTGCCTTTTTCTTTAGCGTTCGTTTACTTGTAAAGCGGATGCTTACCAGAAGGTAATGAACAAGCCTACAGTCACCGCCATTCCAACATAGTTATTGTTCAAGAAGGCTTGGAAGCAAAGGTCTCGATCGCGGTGACGCATCAGATGCTGTTGATACACGAACAAGCTTCCCGAAACTAACAGTGCCCAGTAGAAAGTATCACCGAGTTGGTAGTGCATGCCCAATGCAATCAACATCGCCAGTGTAACTAACTGCAGCGCGCCAACCATAAGCTTATCAAAACGACCAAACAGAATAGCCGTCGACTTGATGCCAATCTTCAAGTCATCATCTCGGTCAACCATCGCATATTGCGTGTCGTAGGCTATCGTCCACAACGCATTAATCACGAAGATAAACCACACAATGCTTGGCAGTTCATTGGTTTGCGCCGCCCAAGCCATTGGTATTGCCCAACTGAAAGCCAATCCGAGAAACAACTGTGGAAGGTGTGTAAAACGCTTCATGAAAGGATAAATGAACGCGAGACCAACCCCAATAAAAGAGAGCTTGATAGTCAGCGGGTTCATGGTGAGTACCAACAAAAAAGAAACCACAGCTAACACTAGAAAGAGCACAATGGCTTCCTTGCTGGAAACCAAACCTGAAGGTAATGGACGTTGCTTGGTGCGTTTGACATGACCATCAACTTTACGGTCAGCAAAATCATTAATCACACAGCCAGCCGATCGCATTAACACCACACCGAGTATGAAAACAACCAAGACATCAAAATCAGGCATGCCTTTCGCAGCAATAATCAGCGACCACAAGGTCGGCCAAAGGAGTAACAGAGTACCAATCGGGCGATTCATTCGCGTCAATTGCCAGTACGCCTTCGCTTTGGTGGCAAGCATTTACACACTCTCCTTAGAGTAAATGGGGGATGTTGGTAAAAAAAGTTCGGCCACAAGCATAGGTTTATGATTCATCCATAATCGAGAACGACGCGCGAGTAATCGCTCATCGCCAGCGATAACCCAACCGACTTGAAGCGCATCTCGCTCCACGTTCTCAGCACTGAAAACCGTTAACCCAAGCGGGACATCCCCTTGTTGAGAAAGGTCAGAGTGCTGATGATCTTCTAGGGTAATTCGAGGTATTAAGGTTCGACCTAACACCCACGGCTCATCATCACCCTTTAAAATCACTTTACGCAGTAAGCAATCATGTGATGATAAAAGGCGTTCTTCGTCCTGTTGCAGAATTGATCGTTCCACAACTTGATTATGAAGCAACTCAACAGACAGGTGCTTGCAGCACTTGCCCAACTTACGGGAAAGCGATCCTTGTTCCATAAGCCACTCTTTGGTGGTTTCATTAGGAAAATTAAATTTTTCTGTGCTTTGCCAATCTACATTCATTAATGAATTTAGATACAATGATATTGACTGATTCATACTAGTATTCAATAGGTGACTTTACACGTACAATAAAGCTTCAACTTTCGAATAAAATTAAAGCGTCCTTCGAATTGTAAACGTATTTAGATTTAGACCGCTCATTGTAACAAGACTAATGCGTTTCGAATATCGCGAATAAACTAAAGAAAAGTCTCAAATATGCACAAACGTTATGTAGCCCAACTATTTATTGCGATTAATCTACTGTTTTCAGCATCAAGTTTCGCTGAAGAAGAATCGACACCCAAACTAGCCTACTTCACGCTAGAGCCCGATCTCACCACCAATTTTTACACTAAAGGTAAAAAACTGGGCTATATTCAGGTCCGTCTCGACATAATGGTCGCAAATAGTAATGACTTAGAAGCCATTGAGCATCATCAGCCATTGATTCGTGATGCGGTGATTGAATTACTCGGCAAACAAAATGAAGAGACAATTAAGTCTCTATCCGGTCGTGAAGATTTGAGAAAGTCCTTAGTTGAGCACCTCAATAAGATTTTACTTCCTGAAACAGGTAAAACTCTCATTGCTGACTTATTGTTTACCAAATATCTTTATCAGTAATGATGTAAAAACGAATCCCAATAAAAAAGCGGCTCATCTGGCCGCTTTTTTGTCTCTATCGTTTGGCTACTCACTAGAAAAAATGAGTTAGCTTCTTGCCGAGCTCGGTGCTTTCATCGCATCGATAAAGCCAATAATGACACCAGCGGCTAGGCCAGCTAAATGCGCGGTGTTTGCAATGGCCATGAATGGTTGCATGTACCCAAGCACTAACCACACCAACATAAAGCCGACAATCTGTCTTGGGATACCTAAACCAAGTTGTGGCGCCTTCGCACCGACAACCCATAAGTAACCAACCAAAGCATACACAACACCAGACAAACCACCGAAGTTCGCCCCTTCAACCCAATACTGACCAGCACCTGAAAGCGCAGAAGAGACAGCAAAGATCTGAAGTAGCTTGAGGCTGCCTAGTTTCTTCTCAATATCCCCACCTAGCTGCCACCACCACAAAATATTGAATGCGATGTGCATAACAGAGAAATGCAGAACAGCATGGCTCAACCAACGCCACAGCTGCCATTGCTGTCCATCAACCTCTGGGAAATGCAGGGCATTGAAAATAGCTTGGCCAAAACCAATCTGTTGCAGCGCAAAAATCACCACACACACCAACATTAGGCTCAGTGTCACAGGACCTGCTTTTGCTTTGATCATGCCCAAAAAGCTTGGTGTGTGGTAATGGAAATGACTCTTTCTAGACTCAGCCATATCCCAAGACGCCGCTTGATAGCGTTTATGATTGGGTTCAGCAAGAAAACGATTCAGCTCAGCTTCGGTTTCAACCTGAAATTGACCATCAAGAAGCCACAAAGCAAAACGCCCTTCTCCCTCTGGAGACATCTGAATAGGGATCTGACGAGAGGCCATATAATCAATAAATGCTTGAGCAAGACGTGGGTTGTCTAACACCATCAATCTAATCATTGTTACTTCCTATTCATACTATGGAGATGCTTGAAGCGTTTAAGTGATAAAGCTATTAACCCGCAATCACCGGAAGTTCAGCACGATGCCAAGCTTCGAAACCGCCATCAACACTATATACCTCTTCAAAGCCTTGGTTCACTAAATATTGTGCCGCGCCTTGGCTACTAATACCGTGGTAACACATCACTAAGATAGGCTGTTCGAACTCAACCTCATCCATAAACGACACCATTGTATCGTTAGTCAGGTGGTAGGCGGTTTCTGAATGGGCTACCGCAAAAGATTGCGGATCTCGTATATCGACAAGTCGAGCTTCACTTTGTTCAATAAGGGCTTGAGCGCCTTTAACGTCGATATGTTTAAACTGGTCCATGACTTTCTCTTTTTATACTGATTTACTTTGCTGCCATTGTAACCTATCCCAAGGCTAACAATCACACCCACTTAATAAGGTTATCCACCAGCGATCACTTTTACACCATTTGTGGGTAAATCTGTGAATTGCGTGAATAAAGTGCCTTTTTAAAAATAGATCCACAACATGTAGTAATGATCCTGATCTAACTGTGGGTTAACTGAAACATATCCCCACTCAAAAAACCCTGTCAAAGCCTTACTACACCCTGCTTTTAGACAGCTGACGAATAAATTCCTCACAGAGTTATCCACAAAATCATTTTGCAAATTTCGATCGCAAAAGTTGAGAAATCGATCCAAAACAAAAAGGCCGAGATCTCTCGATCTCGGCCTTTTCAAAATTAAGCTATTTGCTTGCTACTATGAGAAACCAAATACTATTAAAAATTAAATGCTATTAGAAGTCGCCAACTGCTTGCTTCAATTTCTTCATCGCATTCTTTTCTAACTGGCGGACACGCTCTGCAGAAATGCTATAGGTATCCGCTAAGTCTTGCAGTGTTGCTTTGTTGTCGTCTAACCAACGTGAGCGAACAATGTGTTGACTACGCTCGTCTAAGCTCTTCAATGCGAGACCTAAGCGATTATTAGTATGAGATTCCCAGTTAGCTGCTTCAACCGTCTCAGCAACGTCTGACGCTTTATCTTCTAGGTAATAAACTGGAGCTGTGTAAGCAGAACCACCGTCGTCGTCGTCCATAGGCGCTTCAAACGTCGCGTCTTGTGCCGCTAAACGAGATTCCATTTCTCGAACTTCTGAAGGCTCAACACCCAGTTCACGCGCAACCGTCTCAACTTCACCGTTATTGAACCAACCTAAACGCTTTTTAGACTTACGAAGGTTAAAGAACAATTTACGCTGTGCTTTAGTCGTTGCGATCTTAACGATACGCCAGTTACGCAATACGTATTCATGAATCTCAGCTTTGATCCAATGAACAGCAAAAGAGACTAGACGGACACCAACTTCTGGATTAAAGCGCTTAACAGCCTTCATCAAGCCGATGTTACCTTCTTGGACAAGGTCAGCCATTGGCAGCCCGTAGCCAGAGTAGCCTCTTGCAACGTGCACCACGAATCGTAGGTGTGAAAGGATCAAGCCTTTCGCAGCGTCGATCTCACCTTTGTAATGTAATCGCTCTGCAAGTCCACGTTCCTCGTCAGGCGTCAGCATTGGGTAACTGTTCGCTGAGCGGATATAGCTATCTAAACTATCTTGTGTGACTAAAGCCATTTGATACGCTTGGTTTGCCATTCGGTTCCTCATCAATCTCTGATCTGGAGTAATACATCTATTAAAACCCGACAATCTTGAACCTAAAATGAACAGGTTTCAAGGAGGGGGAAGTAATTATGCATAATCAATTCGTCTATACAAGGCAAAAACTGGTTAAGAACTGCCTATTTTTCGTATAAATATGACTCTATTCACCTAAACTGGTTCAATTTCTTTTAGATGACGCTGTGCAGAAAGCTTCGCAGCTACACTACCAAGCAAGGTTCCGACGATCAAAAGCAATAAAGATTCATCCCAACTCAGGCCAATTAAGCGGAAGTGGCTATCGTACAGCTGAGCCAAGTCATCCACTGCACTGTTCAGTAATACGGTAATCAATGCCGTCATTACCCACGCGCTAATCGAACCTAAAACACCAAACCACATTCCAGCATACAAATATGGTCGAAGAATGTAGCTGTCGGTAGCACCAATCAGCTTCATGGTTTGAATCTCTTCTTTATGCGCCAACACATTAAATCGTAATGTGTTGCCGATAATCAGAAATACTGCGCCCAGCATCAACACAGTTAAGGTAATCACGATGACAGCCGCAAGTGCTTTGATAGCATCCAGTCGAGCTAACCAATCTTCATCTAAACGAACATCGGTGACTAACTCTTGCTTCTTAACCTTGCCTGCCAGTTCTTTAATTAACGTGTCGCTGTGTACGCTTGGCGTAATCACCAACACACCTGGCAATGAATAATCATCTAGGATAGTTAGGGCGTCCTCAAAACCAGAATACTGGCTAAGATCTTCAAGACCTTGCTGCGGAGAAATGTACTCAACCAGATCGACTTGGTCCCAACTTTCGATTTCATCCTTAAGCACCATGACTCTCGGCTCAGGGATACCATCCTCTACATAGGCACTAATTTGTGACGGGCTGGTGACATCTTGCGCCACTTCACCAACGTTCTTGCCCAGTAGGTACAAACAAGCGGGCATAGCTAAAGCCATTGAAATCACCGCAAGCGTCAGCAAGTTACCCAACGGACGCTGCCACATTTGCGAGAACGATGACTTGGCTTGTTTCCAATGAACAACAAAGAAACCGTCGCTTGAAGCCCGGTTTGCTGCTCGATTGGATTGAGGTTTCTTAATGCGCTTATTCGCGGCCATAATCTTCAACCTCACTCAAAAAGCCTTGGTTTAATTCCAGATGACGATATTGAGGGCGAGTGTTCACTAACCCGATATCGTGCGTCGCTAGCATGATCGTGACACCCGCACGGTTGAACTCTTCAAACAAGCGTAATACACGACTCGATAGTTCAGGATCTAGGTTACCAGTTGGTTCATCCGCTAAAAGCAGAGTTGGACGGTTAACCACAGCGCGAGCAATACCGACCCGTTGTTGTTCACCTCCAGAGAGCTGGCTTGGCAAACAACGGGCTTTATCTAATAAACCGGTTTTGTCCAACGCGGCGCTGACTCGACGTTTAATTTCGTTTTCAGAAATAGATTCAATACGCATAGGCAGAGCGACGTTATCGAAGATCGAGCGATCCATAAGTAGGCGGTGATCTTGAAAGACAATCCCGATGTTACGGCGTAAAAAGGGAATGTCTTTGGCTGGGATACGAGTAATATCGTGATCGTTAAACCAAACACGTCCGTCAGTTGGACGCTCTATCGCGCAGATCAACTTCAGCAAGGTACTTTTACCAGCACCAGAGTGCCCGCCTAAAAATGCCATCTCTCCTCGTTTGAGATGAAAGTCCACTTTTTGGAGCGCTTGTCGTCCGCCTCGGTAGGCTTTGCTCACTTGCTGAAATTTGATCACCGAAAATTCCTCTTACGATCACTCATATCAAATTTAAAACGGTAGCAGGTTAAGGATAAACCACTTTGCTACACGCGTTACTCTTCGCGGCTAAATAGTGCTTCAATAAAGTCTTTCGACTCAAATGGACGCAGGTCGTCAATGCCTTCACCCACGCCAATGTAGCGGATTGGAATCTGGAACTGGTCAGCAATTGAGAAAATTACGCCACCTTTCGCTGTACCATCTAGCTTAGTTAGCGTAATACCCGTTACTGGTGCCACGTCACTAAACAACTTCGCTTGGCTAATCGCATTCTGACCGGTACCTGCATCTAGCGTTAACATGATTTCGTGCGGTGCAGAATCATCGATCTTCTTCATTACACGAACAATCTTGCGTAGCTCTTCCATCAAGTTACTCTTGTTCTGCAAACGGCCTGCAGTATCTGCAATCACAACATCAACACCACGCGCTTTCGCCGCTTCAATCGCATCGTAGATAACAGACGCGCTATCGGCACCAGTGTGCTGAGCGATAACCGGAACATCATTACGCTGCCCCCAAACCTGAAGTTGTTCAACCGCTGCCGCACGGAAGGTATCACCCGCCGCCAGCATCACTTTCTTGCCTTCACTTTGGAATTGTTTCGCCAGCTTACCGATAGTGGTTGTTTTACCCACGCCATTCACACCCACCATTAAGATAACGTAAGGTGTTTTAGTGGTATCAACAACCAGTGGCTGTTCCACTTGGCTCAAGATTTCTGACATCTCTTCTTTAAGCAGACCATAAAGCGCTTCACCGTCTTTTAGGTCATTACGGGATGCTTTTTCTGTTAGGTTTTCAATGATCTTCACGGTGGTATTCATACCCACGTCGGCGATCAGAAGTTGCTCTTCTAATTCTTCAAACAGGTCTTCATCGATTTGCTTGCCTTTGAACAAACCAAAGAAGCCAGCACCAATGTTTGCTTTAGTACGGCTGAGGCTACGCTTAAGTCGTGCAAAGAAGCTTTCTGTCGGCTTCTCTTGAACTTCTTCAACCTTAGATTGAGGAGCAATCACTTCTTCCTGTTCTGCTTCTGCTTCTGCTTCTGCTTCTGCTTCTGCTGCGACAGGCTGCTGATCTTGTTGAGCCTCTTCAAGCGTTTGCTCTGACTCCGCAAGTTCAGATTCAACAGACTTAGGTTCCGTTGATTTAGCGTCTTCAACTTCAGGTGCGACCTGTTCAGCCTCAACTTGTGATTCAACTTCAGTTTGATCTTCAACGTTTTCTACGTTCGCTTCATTCTGAGTTTTTGGGCTTTGTTCTTCTTCACCAAAACCAAGCCACGATAATAATCCGCGCTTCTTTTTTTCCGTCATCAGAGGAGTTTCCTAGATCTACTAATTAGCTGTATTGACTTAATACACGTCGACTCTTTGCTATTGTTATACAATACAAGCTTGTACAAACGAATAGTAAAGAAAAATGACAAAGCAGTGATAAGTTTGCTTTTAGCTTGATACACTTTGTCATTGTAAATTTATTTAATACTCGAACCCACTTAAATTGGGCTCGGTATAGTATCACTTTATTAGCGGTCAAAAAATCTATGGTAAGACGTCGCCAGCAAAACACATCACAAAAAAAGCCATCCGGAGGCTTTGTTCGAATTATTAGTGGCTCATGGAGAGGTAGAAAACTGCCTGTTCATGATTTAGAAGGATTACGCCCAACCATTGACCGAGTCAAAGAAACACTCTTTAACTGGGTGGCACAAGATATCCCACATTCGACCTGCTTGGATGTATTCGCCGGTTCTGGTGGTCTAGGTTTTGAAGCCGCTTCTCGCCAAGCAAAAATGGTGACACTGCTCGAAATGAATCAAAAAGCGGCCAAACAGCTTTCTGATAACGCGAAAGAGCTCAAAGCAGACAACATCAATGTAGTCAACACTGATGCTATCTCTTTTCTTAAGCAGCCAGGCACTCCTTACGATATGGTCTTTCTCGATCCTCCATTTCGTAAAGGCTTACTCGCAGAAACAGTACAACTGCTTGAGAGCAACGGTTGGCTTGCCGACAACGCCATCATTTACGTCGAGACAGAGAAAGAGCTAAAACTCGAAGCTATGCCAGAAAACTGGGAATTACACCGCGATAAGACCACTGGCCAGTCGAGCTACCGACTGTTCAATCGAATCACTGAAAAATAGGAGTTATTGAATGAAGTTCTTGCTTCCACTAGCAAAAGCAGCCATCGCCTTTGTTTGGTTTATCTTAATCGCCAATATTTTCTACCCATTCCCGGGTAATGCTGCGATTGCGC
This sequence comes from Vibrio sp. 10N.222.49.A3, assembly GCF_041475145.1. Lineage (NCBI taxonomy): Bacteria > Pseudomonadati > Pseudomonadota > Gammaproteobacteria > Vibrionales > Vibrionaceae > Vibrio > Vibrio sp. 10N.222.49.A3. The sequence goes on along the minus strand of NZ_JBFRVM010000036.1, from coordinate 12,113 downwards.
TTTATATCATGACAGCATTCTTATTCTTCATGCACGGCCTGCAGATGCTGATTTTCATCGGTGCTTTTGGCGATAAGATCGAAATGTCACGTTGGGAGAAGTGGTCCATATTGATTTTCGGCGTCTTTGCCCTACTCGATATCCGACGCAAACACATGATGTAATAAAGCTTAAGCTTAGATATAAAACGCTTAGCGACAGAAAACATCATGACAGAAACAATTGATACAAAAGCGCCGCTCATTTGAGCGGCGTTTTTTTTATTCAGCGATGATACTGATCTTAGCCCATGTAGCCCTTTACGCCATCTAGGAACATTTGCGTCGACAGCATAACCAGTAGCAAGCCCATCAAGCGTTCGATGGCTTTAAGGCCTCTCTCGCCCAGTACTCGCAAGAAGAAGCCATTAAACATCAGAATAAAGAAGGTCGCGCCCCAAGCCAGCATCACTGCGCCTGAAAGCTCTAACATGTTGTCAGGATGCTGTGTCGACAACAGAATCAATGCCGCAATCACTGAAGGGCCAGCAATCATAGGGATCGCCATCGGCACAATAAACGGTTCTTCACCCGCCGCGAGGCCAGTAATACTACCCGCACTTGGGAAAATCATCTTAATCGCGATGATAAACAGAATAATACCGCCAGAGATACTCAAGGTTTCAGGCTGCACATGCAGGAAGTTCATGATGCTTTGACCAGCAAACAAGAACAGCAGCAGGATAATCAGCGCAAACATTAGTTCGCGAACAAGAACAATACGGCGACGCTTCGGATCAATATGCTTAAGGATAGAAAGCACGATTGGTAAGTTGCCAAGCGGATCCATAATAAGAAACAGCATGGTCGCTGCAGATAAAATTTCCATAAGTTTGTCTCGAAAGCGTAAGTGCGCGGAGTATAGCAGCCTCAAGATTGATTTTCGAACACAGTAACAAACTTAGGAATTTACGTTATTGGAAGGGTATTTATGAGAGCCAAACGAGGGAGAAATGGTCGGAGTGGAGCCAAGAATATCGCATCCACTCGCTAATCACAGTTCACTGGCGACAAGAACTGATGGTCATTCAAAATCAGTGATTACAAACACGTTCGCGATTAGTGCAAAGCTTGTCATCAATGATCACGACCTTTTCCATTTTCAGGAAAAATTTCAGCAATCCATCTAAATCCAGACCGTTCAGCTTACACGTATGAAAGCGAGCTTCAGCGCCATAGGTTTGAGCGAGCTCTTGCGTCAACTCTTCACGAGTCAGTGGCTTTTCACTCAGTAGGTTTAAAACGTTGTGTGCGTGGATTTCGGTAGTCATAACTCTATCTCATGTTTAATGAAGTAGACGTAGAGTACCTATTTTCATCTAAGCTGCCTTGATGTAGCTCAGAATTAAGCTAGCTCTACCCTAAATGGTGAGGGAAGCAACGATGAGAGCGTGTGCAAGAAAATAACTGCCCGTTACCCAAAAGTAAGCGCCCTTGATTGGGCTGCGATAGAAATTTAGGGCGTACGCCAATGCGGAAAGCAGCAGCACGCAGCAACCAACAAAACCAACAGCATGTGATAGCTGAGGCTCAAGTAACCAGACTTCACCAGAGGCCCAAGCAAGCTGAATGAGCACAATACCCATGATAACCACTGGAAAAACGAGTTTGTCTAAGCGAGGGAGTAATAGGAAGAAAGCAACGATACATGCAGCTAACAGCAGCGCGAACAACCACCAGACCATTTCTCCTGATAGCTGTAACCAAAATGCTTTGCTGTAACAAAGTTGAGCCAACAGGAAACACACAAAATGCAGAAGACGTTTTTGAGTAACAGTATGAAGCACATCTGCGATCGCGGATATCGCTAATCCAACGACTACCCAATAGGTAAAATCAACGACAACAGATTGAGTTAGAGCAATAGTCGCCAATAATACAAAGGTAAAGACCTTATACAATAAAGCCTGACCGATATGCCCATGTTTCGTTCCTGTTATTGCTCCAATACCAGACAAGGAAACCGCCAACCAACTCCACATATCATTTGCCCTATTGCTTTTAATCGTCGCCAGTCTAGGCACACGGGTGTTGATGTAAAGCCTCAGCCCTTCAAAATTGGATCTTGATTACGCTTCCACTAAAAAGAGCATCTTTAGATTGAAGTCGTCACAATACCCGCAGCGATAGTGATTATTCCTTTTAAAATAGACTCATTGTTCGGAAAACTCATATAAATTGACGCTAGAGAACCCAAACTTAAATTCCAATCACTTCTATCCTGCCAACTCCACAATATGTTGCTATATATTGCAAATACCACATAACTAAAAGTTCAAAATTAAATATATAAACACCTTTAAAACAAACACTTAAAATCAAAAAACAGACTTATATAGAACTTTCCAACACTATACAAACCTAGACTTACAAAGTGCGTAAATTACCTTTATAAAAACCACTTTGTCAGGTTTCGCTAAGCTTCCTGTCAAAAAACCATCACAAAAATTAAACCTAAAACCTATAAAGCTTAATTAAACAAACCTAGACACCACCAAGCCCCATTAATACAGTTTAACAACCTTTAACAATATAAATTACACAAAACGACCATTACAAAACAATCACTTAAAAAAAATGAGAACAAAAAAAAATCATAACGAACAAAATAAGAGCTCCCCAAAATACACAGTAAAACATAGCAAAAGTGATAGAAAACCCAATAGTTTTCTATCACTTTTAAAGGCTTCGAAAGTAATTCTTGATCTAGAGCCATAAGTAGTGCTATTCTTTAAAACATAGCGAGAGACAACCAAATTTAGGAGTAGTGTTATGATTTCATCTTCGCAAAGACAAGGACTTGTAATGATCGCGGTAGTTGTAGGTCTAATGACACTACCGATGATGTACTAAGCAAGTTACAGATAAAAAAAGGGACGCCATTAGCGTCCCTTTTTTTGTTCAATTTTTTCATTTCGAAAACAGATGCAGTGTTAACACATCCCAGTTCGCATAATAGAAACCAGCAGCAGCTAAAGTCATTGCCATCATCAGTAAGATTGCAACTCGCCAAATAAAACGACCACTACGTGGAGTCAACTCCTTCTCACAGTCGTTACACATCATGATGAACTTATGCTGGTCTTCCAACTTAGCCTCATGCTCATTGACTACCTTATTACGACACGTTGCGATATAACGCAGTTTGCTCACCATATCGTGCGGTAGCCTTTCTTCACAGCTTGTTACAAGCTCATGCAATCCTTCGCCTTCGGCATGATATTGAAGCCTCAATAATTTCTCTATATTACGAGTTCTTGTCACCACTTTTTCAATATCGGTCATATTAGCCCTCCCACTCCACACTATAATTCTAGTCGAGCATTTCCCTATTCTTATACAAAATCACTGTTATTTACGAGAGAAAGAGACAATAAATAACAATCCTTTATCCCAAACTGGCCTCTAAATGTGATGTCTGCCGAAAAATAATCAGCTTGGCTTACAACAGTTCACGAATAACGGCTTGAAACACATATCCCTATTGCTTGAAAGATTAGAATAACCATCACGACTACATGGAGGTTACATGCCTAATTCACTCTTTTTTGCCATCTTTGCACTCGCCGGTCTAGCGGCTTGGGTATTTCTTGGTTTCTATCGAAAGCACTCACAAGGTGAAAATGCGCCAGAAAAGAAAGTGAACGTCACTGTGTTGGACAAACAATCCATCGACCTTCCTGATGCAGAACCTGGCCAAGAAGATCAAGAGTATTGGATTTACGTTCAACGTGGTGTGGTTGGTCCAAAACGAGAGTTCCAAGTCGGAATCCACTACTTCCACGCCCTGAACCCTGGCGACAAAGGTACCTTAACCTACCAAGGCGATAAGTTCTTACACTTTGCATTGAAGCGCTAAACATTAGGTACTTCAACTGTATCTTCTAAGCAATCCATCAGAAAGCCTTAGCACCCACCGCTAAGGCAATAACCAACGTGTTTTCTCTGACTTAGAGACCAACCAGCTCATCCATAACGCGCCAGCTCCGCTGATCACGATCCATAATGGAATAACCCAAGCAGGGTGCCCTTGGTACCAACCGAACTCTTTCATTGGCCATAAGAAAATCGGGTGCAGCAGATAAATACCTAAGCTGTGTTTACTGATAAAACCAACCACTTGATTGCTCTTCTCAGACAAGCCTTCACCATAGTAACGGCACACCATGAACACCATGCTCGCCGCTAATACGGTGTTTAACGTCTTGTAAGATAACCAACGCCCTACCGTGTATTCTTCTGCGACCAAACTTGCATCAACCACCATATAAACCGTGGTCAGTAACGCTAATCCACCAAGTAACACACTCACGCCGACAGTCATCTTGTTAAGTGGAACCATCTTATACAGCAGGTAACCCAACGGTAAGTACCCGGTGTACAACCACAGCTCGTGACTCCAAGGGCCATCGATTTTCAATAAGAACAATAGCGTTGTGAACAACCATACCGCCGTAAAGGCATAGACAGATCTATCACCGTACTTTCTGACCATGATCTGTAAAAAAGGAATCACAAAGTAGAGTGGGATGAAGTAATAGAAGAAACCAAGGTGATAGTACGTGTAGTGATGATAACTATTGAGCAAAACCTCCCAACTGACGTCCGCATCAAAACCCATTAGCGACCAACCTGATAGGTAGGTATAGAAAAGCGACCAAACAATGAATGGGATCAGTACCTTACCCAGACGGCGCTTGAGGTAGTATTTGGCGTCAAACGGGCGCTGATCACTCAGCATCAATGCACCAGAAATCAAGATGAACACAGGCACTGCCCAGCGGCTGAAACCATTCACCGTAATGGCAGTCAGCCACTCACCGAAAGGAATGGTGCTTAATTCATTACGATAAGGCGCCAAAACATGAATCGCGATAACAGCTATGGCCGCGACACATCGTGCTAAATCAAAAAAGAGAATTCGCTGCTTCATGTAAATGCCTGATTAATATTCAATCATTCTACTATAGCAATAAAAAAGCTGACCGGAATAAATACCAAGTCAGCTTAGTGTTAAAGAAGATACTTATCGCGACTTTCACTCTTACAAATGAGGCTCATGCGGCTGAAGCTTATGCCGCTGAGATTTGCGGCGATTTAGGTAAACGCAGAGAGATCACCGTCGTTATCGCTAAGAATGCGAAGGATACCCACAGACACGCAGACAAACCGGCCATCTGGAATACCAAGCCCGACAATATCGTGCCAATCAAGCGACCCATCGCGTTTGCCATGTAGTAGAAACCAACATCAAGAGAAACCCCATCGCCTTTCGCGTAACTCACAATCAGGTATGAGTGAAGTGATGAGTTCACCGCAAAGATGGCACCAAATACCATCAATCCACCGATGATAACTAGCTCTGGTTGCCAGCCAATTTGCACCGCATAGGCAATACCGGCAGTCACAATAGCCAATGCACCCGCCCATAGTAGTGCTGCATGTCCATCAGGCACCTTGCCTTGTGCTTTACCAGTAATCTTAGGTGCAATGCCCTGCACAAAACCGTATGCGATGGTCCAAGCCGCTAAGAAGCCACCCACCCATGAGTGGTCCCAACCAAACACACTGCCTAGATAAATCGGCAAAGCAATCACAAACCACACATCACGAGCACCAAACAGGAACATACGCGCAGCCGACAAGATATTGATGGATTCAGACTTAGAGAAGATTTGTTTAAACTTCGGTTTGGTTTTCGCTTTGCCCATGTCTGCTTCTAAGCTCACTAAACTGCCAATGAAGACCAAGGTCAGCACAGCAGCCATCGCGAGCACTGCGTATTGGAAACCAATCGTCGAAAGCAGTAAGCCACCGATAAAGAACCCGGCACCTTTCAGTGCATTCTTAGATCCGGTTAGAATCGCAATCCACTTATAAAGCGCACCTTGCTGCTCATCTGGGACTAAGGTTTTAATCGAGCTTTTAGCACTCATCTTATTGAGATCTTTAGCGATACCAGACAAGGCCTGCGCCGCCATTACCCAAGGAATGGTCAACATTGCGGTTGGCACCGCGAGCATGCCCAAAGCGACAACTTGCATCCCTAAGCCGATATTCATGGTCTTATTGAGGCCAAGGCGCGCCCCTAACCAACCACCAATTAGGTTCGTCACCACACCAAAGAATTCATAAAAAAGGAACAGTGAGGCGATCTCTAACGAACAGTAGCCAAGGTCATAGAAATACAAGACCACCAGCATACGAAGTGCACCATCAGTAATGGTGAAGTTCCAGTAATTGAAGGTCACCAGCATGTATTGGCGAACGCTCTTACTTAGATTTGAAAACATAACGCTATCTCTGCAATCTAAACAAAAAGAGCTTTTAGATCATAGGTGTCCAAAAGCTCTAATTCTTACTTTCCACTTAACTTATACTCAAAATAATTGGAGTGGCAGCTAGGCAACCAGTAAGTTCAGCCCTATGAGCATAGGGGTTCTATGTGATTAGGGTGAACTTACGCAGTTAACAACGCTTGCAGCTTCAAGTATGAAGAGTATTAAGCTAGGCCAACGGTACGAACTAGCTCAGCGGTACGTGTCGCGTAACCCATCTCGTTGTCGTACCAAGCGTAGATCTTAACCATGCGCTTACCGACTAGCATGGTTGATAGCGCATCTACGATCGTTGAGCGTTGGTCGCCTTTGTAATCGATAGAAACCAGGGGACGCTCTTCAAAGCCAAGAATGCCTTTCAGTTCATTCTCAGACGCTTCTTTCAGCATCGCGTTGACTTCTTCAACCGTGGTGTCTTGCTTCACTTCGAAGATGATGTCGGTCAGAGAAGCGTTCGCTAGTGGTACACGAACCGCGTGGCCATTAATACGATTTTCAAGCTCCGGGAAAATCTCAACAATCGCTTTTGCACTGCCCGTTGTTGTCGGGATAAGACTCATGCCACATGCACGTGCACGGCGTAAGTCTTTATGGGGCGCATCAAGAATAGTTTGCGTATTGGTGAGATCGTGAATAGTGGTAAAGGCTGCGTTCTCGATGCCTAACTTCTCGTTAATCACCTTCACAACAGGCGCAAGACAGTTAGTAGTACAAGATGCAGCAGTCACAATCTTATGTACCGCTGGATCGAAGATAGCGTCATTCACACCAACTACGATGTTTGCAATGCCTTCTTCCTTTACTGGTGCCGATACCACAACACGCTTCACACCTTGCTCAAGGTATTTGTTTAGGAAAGATGTCTTACGGTGAACACCCGTCGCTTCAAGGACAACATCGCAACCAGACCAGTCGATTGCATCGATATAGCGCTCTTGCGTAGTTCTAATGCGTTGGCCGTTGATGATCATCTCATCGCCTTCAACCGTGACTTCGTGGTTCCAGCGACCTTGAACCGAATCGAACTCAAGAAGGTGCGCCAGTGTTGCTGTATCGCCTGCTACATCGTTAATTTGAACAAACTCTAGCTCAGCCCAGTCGAATGCTGCGCGAAGTGCTAGACGGCCGATACGGCCAAAACCATTAATACCTACTTTGACTGTCATACTCTTTTCTCTCAGTTAATTGCCTTCATATTTGAAGCCGCAGCGTTGTTGACTATGCCTAACTGCAATCTCAACGATTTTGGCAATAAATTTAAATGTATTTAAACGCAACATTGAGGGCGTGAAGTCATGGCTTCTAGGCGCTCAATATCCTGTTGGTATTCAGTTTTCAAACAGTTCGATGCGATAAGGTCATCAATTAACTTTAGCATCCAACCCGGTAAATCTTGTGACAGACGGTAGAACACCCACTGCCCTTGGCGAACGTCAGTTAAAATTCCGTTTGAACGCAACTGCGCAAGATGGCGGGAAATCTTTGGCTGACTTTCTTGTAATGCCTGAGTCAACTCACCAACAGATAGGCACTCTTGGCGCACAATCAACATTAAGCAACGCACTCGCGTTTCATCAGACAGTAATTTAAAAAATTGGTGAGGAAGCATAACTACATACTCATATATGGATATGCATATATATTAGTTATAAAAAAACGCACGTCAAGGCGTGCGTTTTCATTGTCATAAAAGTTTAACGAAAAATATCAGAGTTTGTTGGTAACAATATGGCTCCAACGTCGAGCTTCAGTGAGTTCTGTTTTCACTTGTTCCACGTTCAAACCTAGATCAGCACAGTGATCATCAATCTTTTGCCAATCAGCATGTTCGAAACTTTCTTCAAGCGCTAATAATGCGCCATATGGACCTTCTCTGCGCAGCAAGGCGACCTTAATACTTGTGCATAACGGTAATTGTTCAATTAAGTTCTCTAACGACAGATCGAGCAACGCATCAAGCAATGAGAACAAACCAATCATAAAGGCTTGTTCAGTATGCCCTTTAAATACTTGGTAACGAGACATCCGTTGGCAAAACTGCGCACGCTGCAAAGACAGGCCATACAGCTCTTTGGGCTTTTTATCAGAGACATAAGACGCTACTGCTAGCGAGACAAACATTTTCAATTTCTCTTGCCCTAAATAAACCAAGGCCTGACGAAATGAAGAGATGGTGACCTCAAGGCGGGGTGACATAGTGTTCACAAAGCGCAGAAGCTTATAGGATAAGGCAATATCTTTCGCGACGATGCTTTCAACACGTTGGAAGTCGACATCCGGCTTACAGACCTCTTGGAATAGCTCCATCGCTATCACTTGCTCTGGGCTAATATACTTAGTCTTTATGATTTCGGGCTTACTAAAGAAATAGCCTTGGAAAAACTTAAACCCTGCTTCTTTCGCTTGTTGGAACTCTTGTTCCGTTTCAACCCGCTCAGCAAGAAAACTATATTTCTTCCCTTCGTGCTTTTTGACTAACTCACACGCCGCATCCAACCCCATCTGCATGATATCAAGCTTAACAATATGCGTATATTGAAGGAAACGTTCCCACTCAGGTGTCGAAGTAAAGTCATCTAGGGCAATCATATACCCTGCTTGATAAAGCTCTTTGATTACCTCTAATAGCTCATCGGTCGGTTGGCAGGTTTCAAGAATCTCAACTACGACCTTATCTTTCGGTAAGCTCATTGGAAGACGACGAATCAAGCTTTGATACGGAAAATTAATGAAGCAGCGTGAAGATGGGATCGAAGGGTTAAGCCCAACGGACAAGAAGTTTTCAACGATCAGGCGATACGTTGCTCGATTAGATTCAATATGCGCGGGGTAGGCATTCCTATCACCGTCACGAAACAGCAGCTCATAACCAAGCGTGTTCTTGTTACGGTTTAAGATAGGTTGTCGAGCAACGTACGTAGCGGTCATTTATTGATAACTCTAATTGATTTAACTATAACTCTATTACTTTCATTAAGCTTTGGCAGCAGCCAGCAAAGCGCCGCAACCCATGAACATACCACCAAATATTTTATTTATCTTACCCATTATGCGATCTGAGCGAATAAAACGTCCCATTTGTGAAGCTAATGAGGTGTAACCCAACATAACCACGCTATCAATAAATACAGTGGTCACTCCAAGCACCAACAACTGCGGTGCTTGCGGTTGTGTCGGATCGATAAATTGCGGAAACAGAGCAACTAAGAACACGATAGATTTTGGGTTAGTCAAATTGATAAGCACTGCATTTCTGAGCAGCTTGCCACTCGATAGCGTTGATTTTTCTTCTGAAGCCACCAAGCTAGACTTATCACGCCACTTTTGAATGCCTAACCATAGAAGATAAACCACGCCCACCCATTTGATGATGGTAAATGCCAAGGCGGATTTTGCCACTAGTGCACCAATACCCGCTCCCACCAGCATAATATGAAATGCAAGACCGAGCTGTAAGCCAACGATCGACGCAAGTGACTTCTTGGTGCCATAGCTGAGCCCATTGCTGATTGAGTTAACGGTACCTGAGCCCGGTGCCAAACTAAACAAAATCGCCGTGACGACATAAGCAAGCCAAACATGAGTATCCATTTGCATTTCCTTACTAGTTCTTTAATCTAACAACATTAGTAGCGATGACGCTCTCACATGCATCAGTTCAGGTAATTTCCCATGGAAAACCACAGTGCCACCCTGTTTTCATACACGCAAGAACCTGAGTTCGAGCAAGCGATTAAACACCCGATCTCCACCCTTTGGCAACAACGAAAGGATGGTTATGTTGCATCATCTGGTAAAAAAAGGTTGTACTGGTGTAGCTTAACTTCTCCGACACACACCAAAGCTATTGTTATTTCAAATGGTCGCATCGAGTGCTGCTTAAAATACCAAGAGCTCTTTTATGATTTCTATCAGCAAGGTTATGACGTTTATTCATTTGACCACCAAGGTCAAGGTCAGTCGGAACGTATGGTAACAGACTCTGACATTGGTCACATTCACGAGTTTGATGATTACGTATCAGATATGTCTGACATTATTGCCAGTTTTGATCTTAGCAAGTATTCCAATCGCTACCTGCTCGCACATTCGATGGGCAGTACAATCGCCACTCGCTACTTGCAAACTCATCCCAACCACCCGTTTGACAAAGTCACTCTGTGCGCTCCGATGTTTGGGATCAATACTGAATGGTACTTCAAGCCTATCGCAATGCTTGTTGGGCAAGCTCTCACCGCTTTCTATGCCAAGCCGACTTATGCCCCCGGGCAACAGGCGTATTACTCTAAGCCCTTCGAAAATAACTTATTAAGCCACAGTAAGGTGCGCTATCAGTGGTTCCGTTGCTTATATGACGGTTCCCCTTCTTTGCAGGTTGGCGGACCAAGTACTCGCTGGGTATGGCAAGGGTTAATGGCAGCCAAGCAGGCAATACAACAAACTCGTCAAATCAAGATCCCACTGCTATTGATTCAGGCAGGGGAAGAGAAGATTGTGAGTAACGATGCTCAAGTGAAGTTCATCAATAAGCTGAAAAAAACCAACTCTGATTGCCAGTTTAAGGTGATTGAGGGTTCTAAGCATGAGGTGCTGTTTGAGCAAGATGAATACCGTAATCACACACTGGATGCTATCAATCAGTTTTTTACCTAGATCGAATAAGCTAATAAGCTGAGTAACCGACCAAGAAGATAAGCGCTAAAGAGGAAGAGAAGTAAGTGAGCTTTGCCCTCTTTTCTTGCATGAAATTGGCATACAATTTCCACCTAGAGATATTGTGGTTAAAACGATGCTAGCGTTGGCTAGTATTGATATTTGCTAAGCATTTTGCAATGAGGGTTAAATGACTATTCCTGCACTTAAAGATTCCGTGAAAATTGTTGCTTCTGATTTAGATGGTACGCTTTTGGCTCCCAACCATCAGCTAAGCGACTTTACCAAACTAACGCTTAAGAAGTTACACGAGCAAGGTTACACCTTTATCTTCGCTACGGGTCGTCATCACGTCGACGTAGCAGGGATTCGTCAAATTGCAGGGATTCCGGCATACATGATCACGTCAAACGGTGCTCGCGTACACGACCAGAACGATCAACTGATGTATAGCCAGGACGTCCCTCAGAAATTAGTTCAACCGGTTATTGATATTGTTCGCCAAGATCCAAATATCTTTATTCATATGTACCAGAATGAAGATTGGCTACTCGACCGTGAAGACGAAATGCTCGCTAAGTTCCATAGTGAGTCTGGCTTTAGCTACAAGCGATTTGAAGCTGATAATGCCCCAAGCGACGGCATTGCTAAAGTCTTCTTCACACATCCAGAGCAAGACCACGAATATCTGGTCACGTTTGAGCAAAAGCTAAAAGATGCGTTTGGAGACAAACTGAACATCGCCTTCTCAACACCTTGGTGTTTAGAAGTGATGGCCGCTGAAGTATCTAAAGGCCACGCCTTAGACGCTGTTGCGAAATCATTGAACCTAACACTGGATAACTGTGTTGCCTTTGGTGATGGCATGAATGACGCAGAGATGCTGGCGATGGCGGGTAAAGGTCTAATCATGGGCACATCACATGAAAAAGTGATGAAAGCTCTACCAGACAATGAAGTGATTGGCAGCAACGCAGACGACGCCGTTGCTCACTATCTAGAAAAGCACCTGCTCTAATCTCGTCTCGTCGAAAAGATCTGAATAAATAAAAAGGCAGCCAACTGGCTGTAATGCCGTTCACTT